>NZ_JBXMTI010000072.1:0-6632 GCF_057083605.1 Candidatus Villigracilis sp.
GTGTGCTCTTCCGATCTGTAGTTGTTTCAACCCCAATTGCACATCAGATGTAAAATCAATCCATATATATTTTGCTAAGAAGGAAGGAATTTGGGCTTTGTCAACTAGGACAGGAATGATTCTTCGCTGCTTATTTGAAATATCCCCAAAAGCGATAGCGGAAATTTCTTGATTGACCCATTCAGAACGAAGAGAATTTTCGCTCACAATTATTATTAACGCATCAGTTTCTTTAAGCCCTTCGTTTACTTTCTCAATTAGATTATCGCCAGGACGCAGTTTCCAAGTATCAATCCAGACCTTATGCTTTGCTTTCTTTAATTCTTTAGCAATTAACTCTGCATATTTCTTATCGAAATGGCTATAACTGATGAAGACTTTCATTATTTACTCCCATTTCTGCCAAATGAACTTCATTTTAACAAATATACAGCAAATTTTAATGCAGGGCAAGCAACACCAGTGAAATCTCTGAGCAGACTATAACTCGAGAATCCGTTATGATTCCCTATCATCAAACCTGATGAGAGAATTCACCCCTAAAAAGAATGGCTCTATTGCACTCACCTCGAAAAGGGTAAAGTCATAAATGATTGACTCTCGCAACGGAGAGCAATGAATTTACCGAGTTTCAAAACACTTCTTCAATCTTAGTATCCCTTGTTCAATTTCATCTATATCATAAAACGAGATGCACAACCGCATATAGTCGTGCAACCCATTCTGGCTGGAAAACAGCGCGCCCTGGCGCAAACCTACCTGATGATCTTGGGCTTTTTTTCGTAACTCTTGTGCGTCGATACCTGGGAGGCGCAACCAGAAAAAATATCCGCCATGAGGGGTGGAAAATTTGGCGGAGGGCAGGTGGGTTCGTAATAATTTATCCGTTGCTTCTACTCGCTTGGTGTATGTTTGTACCAGTTTCTCGATATTTCTTTCCAACCCGCCGTTCTCGATCAGACTTCTCACAATGGTAGAGATGAATGGATTCATTCCGCCGCCACTTGCCAACAACCCACAGGTAATGATCTTTTGCATTATGGATGAATGGGTTTGCAGCCATCCAAGCCGCAAGCCTGGAGCAAGGATCTTTGAGAAGGATCCCAGCGAAACTACATGCTCCGAGTCAATGTACGCGCCGAAGGATTTGGGCGGCGTTTGGGTGTAGCCGAGGAAATGATAGACCTCATCTGCGAGGATCAGGAAGTCATGTTCGCGCGCTAAAGCGACAAGCTGCTCGCGACGTTGTTGCGGGAGGGTATGTCCGCTTGGGTTTTGGAAGGTGGGAATGATGTAAAGGAATTTAGGGCGGGATTCTTTCAAGGCGCGGATCAAGTCATCCACACCCAGACCAGATTCATCGGTCCGAATGGAGACGACGCGCAAGCCATGATCCGCGAAAATTTGCAGGGCCAGAAAATACGAAGGCTCCTCCACGAAGACCGTGTCACCTGTTTTGGTGAAGAGCGTGCAGAGCAGATCCAACGCTGATGAAATGCCCGAGGTTGTGAAGAGATCATCATGTAAAACGGAAAAGCCATACCGCGTAGAAAGGAAGTCTGCAAGTGCCGTGCGGAAATATCCATCACCCTGCTCGGTGCCATACTGCAAAATTTCATTCTCGTTTTGATTCAAGCGGTGTGCCGCGGCATCGCGGATCAATTCACGAGGCAGCAGTGCGAGCTGCGGATCGCCTCTACCGAGGTCAATAAAATCCTTGGGGACTTTGATCTGAGTGGTTTGAAGAGGTGTGGGCATGTGCATAGTATATCCGTTATAATCGCCCCAACAAAAAGCTCAGGAGAGAGTTCATGCCCAGGAAAAAGGGTTCTGTTGCATTACCCCTTGAAAAAGACGAGATCATAAAAGATTATCGCTTTGCATATCAAAGCAGGCAGGCATCGCTTATAGGCAGGAGAGAAGTCCTCAGCGGCAAGGCAAAGTTTGGCATCTTCGGCGACGGCAAGGAAATCGCCCAACTCGCCATTGCCCATGCCTTTCGCAAAGGGGATTGGCGCTCCGGATATTATCGCGATCAAACCTGGATGTTCATGCTTGGCATGATGAGCATCCAGGAATTTTTTGCACAGCTGTATGCCCATGCCGATGTGAACTATGATCCCGCCAGCGCAGGTCGGCAGATGAACGCACATTTCGCTTCACGCAATTTATTTCCCAATGGCGATTGGCGTTCGCAAACAGACATGTACAATACCTCGGCGGATGTCTCACCTACGGGCACACAAATGCCGCGCACGGCAGGGCTTGCGTATGCCTCGGTCTTGTATCGCAAGTTAAAAGAATTGCATGAATTCAAAGAGTTCTCAAACAATGGCAATGAAGTTACATTCGCAACCATCGGCAATGCCTCCACAGCCGAAGGGATGTTTTGGGAATCGGTCAATGCAATCGGTGTGTTGAAAGCGCCTGCCATCATCACCATCTATGATGATGGCTATGGCATTTCCGTTCCCAATCAATTTCAAATGGTCAAGGAAAATATCGGAACGCTGCTAAAGGGCTTCGAACGCAATCCCAACGCGCCCCCTGAAAAAGTTCAGAACGGATACGATCATTACACCGTCCATGCCTGGGACTACCCTGCGCTCGTCGAAACTTATCTCAGCGCCGCCGAGATCGCGCGCGAGTATCACATCCCCGCCCTGGTGCATGTCATTGACGTGACCCAGCCACAGGGTCACAGCACATCGGGCAGTCACGAGCGATACAAATCTGCGGAGCGACTCAAGTGGGAAGAGGAATTTGACGGCATCAAAAAAATGCGCGCCTGGATGATAGACAACCGCGTCAGTTCTGCGCCCGAGCTTGATTCACTGGAAAAAGAAGACTACGAAGCTGTGGAGGGATTCCGCAAAGCCGCGTGGGACGCGTATCTCTCCCCCATCATGGATGAGCGTAACCATGTCATGGATATGTTCGATGAGATCGCCAGCACCTCGAACCATGCGTCAGAGTTGAGAGCTCTCAAAGATCGGCTGGCAAATCTCCCGTCGTACACGAGACGTGACATTCATAGCGCCGCACATGAAGCGCTACGAATCCTGCGCGACGAAGCGAATCCCACAAAGGAAGTCCTCGTCCAATGGAAATTTGAAAATGACAAACTGAATGTCGAGCGATATGGCTCGCACTTGTATTCAGGCACGGCGCTCAAAGTGGAAGAAGTGAAACCAGCATATTCAGACTCCTCGCCAACCTTGTTTGGTTTTGAAGTGGTCAACGCTGGCTTCGATGCCGCACTGGCAAGGGAACCGAGACTCATTGCATTTGGTGAAGACGTTGGCAAACTTGGTGACGTGAACCAGGGCTTCAAAGGCATGCAGGAAAAATATGGCGAATACCGAGTGACTGACACGGGCATTCGAGAAGCGACAATTTTAGGTCAGGCAATTGGCATGGCCATGCGCGGGCTGCGGCCCATCGCCGAGATTCAATATTTGGATTATGTTTTATACGCGCTGCAAATCATGAGCGATGACCTCGCTACACTGCATTGGCGCACTGCTGGTGGACAAAAAGCGCCCGTCATCGTCCGCACACGTGGGCACAGACTCGAAGGTGTGTGGCACGCGGGCTCGCCGATGGCAGGCCTGATCCATTTATTGCGCGGCGTGTATCTGCTTGTCCCACGTGATATGACTCGCGCGGCAGGTTTCTATAATACTTTGCTGAAATCAGATGAGCCTGCGGTTGTTGTGGAAGTGTTGAATGGCTATCGCGTCAAAGAACGCGTGCCCGATAACATCGGCGAAATGACCGTACCGCTGGGCATACCTGAAATCATTCGCGAGGGAAAAGATGTAACCGTTGTCACCTATGGCGCGTGCTGTCGTATTGTGATGGAAGCCGCCGAGAAATTATCCAAAGCTGGCATCGAGATCGAAGTCATCGACGTGCAATCGCTTTTACCCTTTGACATTCATAGCATGATCGTCGAATCATTGAAGAAAACCAACCACGTGTTGTTTGTGGATGAAGATGTCCCTGGTGGAGCCACAGCCTACATGATGCAGGAAGTCATCGAAAAACAAGGCGGCTACTTCCATTTAGATTCCCCCGCGAAGACATTATCCGCCAAAGCACATCGCCCTGCATATGGAAGTGATGGAGATTACTGGAGTAAGCCGAACGCGGAGACCGTATTTGATGCGGTGTATGAAATGATGAGTGAGGTAGACCCTAAAGCGTATCCGCTTTTTAGTTGACGGTTGATGGTTGGTAGTTGACAGCGAGGACATATGGAAAAAGAAAAGGTTTCTGCACGAAATTATCGAGAGTTAATTGTATGGCAGGAAGCGATCAAGATAGCAAAAACAGTATATCAATTGACTGTGAAATTTCCAAAACAGGAAACCTATGCTCTTGCAGACCAAATACGTCGAGCGGCAGTTTCAGTACCATCAAATATTGCGGAAGGTCAGGCAAGGAAATTGCCTGGTGACTTCAGAAGATTTTTACACATTGCACTCGGTTCTTTGGCAGAAGTAGATACACAACTGGTTTTAGCTCAGGAGTTTGGATATCTGAGTAAAGAAGATGTTGACCCAATGGACGGACAAATTCAAGGGTTGCGCATGAAACTTTACGCGCTTATCAACAGTCTGCCCGCCCGCTAACTGTCAACAATCAACCACAAACTACCAACTGGAGATCTTATGGCAACAAAAGTTTTAGTTCCAAGGCTCGGCGAGGGCGTTGATGAAGTTACTGTCACAAAATGGCTCAAACAAGTTGGCGATTCTATCAAGGAGTTGGAGCCGTTGTTGGAAGTCAACACAGATAAAGTAGACACAGAAATCCCAGCTCCCGCGACTGGAACGGTTTTGAAAATCATCACGGAAGAGGGCACGGCTGCCAAAGTGGGAGAATTGCTCGCGATCATTGGCGCGCCCGGAGAGTCAGTTGATAGCGGGCAGTTGGCGGTTGACAGCAGTAAGTCTGCACCAAAGCCTTCGCAGGCTGCAGTTACTCGATCCCAACCTGCTACTGTTATTGAACAATTGCCAATTCCCAACCAGGGACCTGGTTTCATCTCGCCCGTGGTTGCAAAGGTCGCAGCCGAGCATGGTGTGAACTTAACCCAGGTACAAGGTACTGGACTGAATGGGCGCATCACAAAAAATGATGTTCTGGCTTTTGTGCAAGGTGGTAAACAGAGCATTGTCGAAAGTGCGCAAACCATTGTCCATCGCCCGCAGGCATCATCCATCGCCGCGCCAACGGCAGGCGACCAACTTATCAAGCACACCGTAATACGCAAGGCAATTGCGCAACACATGGTCGAATCGAAACACACTTCCCCGCATGTGCTGACCATCATGGAAGCGGATATGTCGCGCGTGGCGAAACATCGTGCGGCAAATAAGGCTGTATTTGAAAAAGATGGAGTCAACCTCACATTCACAGCATATTTCATGACCGCTATTGTGGCAGGGTTGAAGGCCTACCCAATTGTCAATTCTTCGTGGAGCGACGAAGGTGTGCTCATCCATAAAAACATCAATATTGGAATGGCAACCTCACTTGGCGAAGAAGGCTTGATTGTGCCCGTCATCAAAGGCGCAGATAATCATTCGCTGCTGGCTATGGCACGCTCTGTGAATGATCTTGCCAATCGCGCGCGGAATAAGAAACTACAACCCGATGAAGTCAAAGGTGGGACGTTCACCATCACCAACCACGGCATCAGCGGATCGTTATTTGCCTTCCCCATTATCAACCAGCCGCAATGCGGCATCCTCGGTGTTGGCGCAATGCAAAAACGCGTAGTTGTTATAGATGACGCCATTGCAATCCGCCCCATGGTGTACCTGTCCTTTGTATTCGATCATCGCATCCTCGACGGCGCATCCGCAGATTGGTTTTTGGCAAAGGTCAAAGAGACGCTGGAAAATTGGAGCTAATTACGAAAGAACAATCTATTTTATGGCAGCGCTATTGAAAACACCCATGGACCAGAGATATTTTTCTTGAATCCATCTTCGATAATTTCACGTGCACGCTCCATTGTCATCCCAAAAGGGATTTTTGTAACTTCAAACGAAAAACCATAACCGCCACCTCGATAATCAATATGGCAGATAAAATCCAAATCAGGATTAGCAAACCCTATATCATTACGCAGTTTCACGCATTCATTTTCTGTAATTGCATCGGTAAAATTTATTTCTAGATTATCTAGTGAAACAACTATATTCCTGGCATCTAAAAGCGATTTTGTAATCAGGTTTGCTGAAAATGTGAATTTATAACATCGAAAGGTAGTAAAACTATCGTACCAATCCATTTCAGGGTTGTAGTTTGTCCAGCGGGTCAACTCAGGGATAGGGAGTATTTTCTCATTATTGACCATCAAGGTTGTTTCAGGATACCAACCATGATTATCTTCATATTCAATACAAATATCTGCAACAATGATCGTCGGGTTAATCTCAATGCGGCTTAATGTTGTTTTCGCTTTAGCTACTTCTACCATCTCATTAAGATTAATCGTTAAATTCTTATCTACAAGAACAGAAAGATTGAAACTATATGTTCCAAAGTCTGGCAAAAGAGTTTGCCTGCCATCGGCAGCATATAAATTAAAGTTTCCTAAAGAAACAGCTATAGAC
>NZ_JBXMTI010000073.1:0-22550 GCF_057083605.1 Candidatus Villigracilis sp.
TGTGCGGAACACCAAAAACCAGACGCCTTTCAGCGTTTCTGTCCCACTTTTCAAAAATTATTTTTGAAAAGTGACTTTTTCGACAGTCTCAACGGTTTGCGTTACCTGCGCTGGGGCAGGGACGGCGAAGCCGTCCAAGCAGAAAAATGATAAGGCGTGTGAAAAGGCTTGGGATGTGCGCAGAATCCCCAGCGTCAGGTGCACGCTTTGTTGGCTGGCGTTTTGTTGCGCTAGATTCATTGCCTGAAAAAGACGCCGCTCCATTACTAGACCTTCAAAGGCGGCCCAAGTAACTCCATGCCATGAGTACGCCATAATTCAGGGTCTTGGGGTGGCATTGCATTGGCTTTTGTTACTTCTCGAAAGAAAGATTCCATTTTTCCTGCTGGCATAAAAGCAATAAGGATTTTGCCACGTTCACCACCAGTATATGCCCAGACATGCGGGACTTTACGAGGTGCAAGAACTGAATCGCCAGGGTGTAACGTAAATTTCTCTTGCCCTACTTCCAGGATGAATTCGCCTTCAACCGCATAGAACCATTCATCTTGGTCAAAATGCAAATGTCGTGCGGGGCCGCCTTTCTCGTGAAAGGTGTTTTCGATAACAAAGACACCATCGCTATCTTTTGGCGTTACTTTGAAAGTAATCTCACTAACACCAAGCCCGCGATGCTCTCTAAACTGGTCTTGGTTTGCGGCGACTCGAAGTATAGGAGCGTGATTGTTTTGAGGTTCAAGAGAAATACCCATAAAAGACTCCTTTTTGAACATAGTTTATAGCGTTGATTTTTCAGGAAGCCAGCCAACTATGGCTTAACCAGACGGATTTCTGTATAACCACCCAAAATGGGGGCTTATCCCACAAGGGGACTTTACAGAAATATTGCTGGATAACACCCTATATACAGTATTATACAACTCCCTAAACTCTAAATCTCCAATTTTGCCTTCTCATTAAACCCATTCCACGCCATTGAATGGAAGAATGCTTTCTTCGCAGGCACGGCTTCTACTCGTTTGAGCCATTCGGCTTCGGCGGCGCTGCTTTCAGCCAGGCATTGATTGGTGAAGTCTGCGCGTTCTCTGGCGGGGGCGGATTGTAACTTCAGCGCGCCTTGAACGAATCTTTTTTCCATTTCATCACGTTCGGCGGCGTAGGTTTTGATCCGCTCGGGGTAGTTGAGCAGCGTGGCGCGGTGCAGTTTTTCGTGAGCCCAATACAGCGAAGAGTCGGCTTGGTGTGTTGGAGCAGGCCCGAGGTTAAGAGAAGCGGCGGCACGCGAAGCGATCCAGAAGGGTTTGAAAATGCTGGTGCAGGGGGCAGATGTTCCAGTGGCGAAAATGATCGGGTTGTTTTTATCCAGATACACCACCATGGAAGCGGTGCTTTGGCTGACGCGAATGGGGCCGAAGCCCGCGTGCATGCACACATCCACTTGGGTGATGCTTTTCTGCGGGTCGAAGTTTTCATCGTTGTGGTGACGCAGGGTGGCCATCATCGATTCGATGCTGACTTTGCCCTTTTGCTTATCGAGCGTGGTGATGGTGGTGCTGCGGCGAACCCGTCCTTTGCCAAAGCTGGTGAAGATAAGATCGGAATAATCCCTGGCAAGATGGAATTTATTGGCAGATTTTGAAAAGCCTTTTCGTATGGCAAGCGGCACGAGGTTTGGCGAAGCCATATCGTATTCGCTGCCAATAGTGAGACAGTTGGAAATGGAATACACATCCCGCACCTGGCGCACCGCCCATTGCTTATCTACTGTTTCGAGCACCCAGGCCTCTTCTGCGTTGGCAATGATGAAGCTGTTGTGATAATAAAGTTCTTCGCCATAGGTGCAGTTGCCGCCCTGACCGAATTCTTCCAGCAAGTCTATGATTACTTGCAGGGCTTCACGCGGTGTGACGGCACGTTCGAGCGCGGCGCGCAGCATATCCATGCCGAGCAGGGCGGGCTTTTTGTTGGCGGGGATTTTTGAAAAGATGGCTTCATTGCCGATCACGAGTCCGTGTTCGTTGACGCCCATCTCTGCGCCCCACATCCAAAACGGTTTGGAGAGCAGGACTGCATTGGTTTTTTCAACCTGGGGAATTTCAATGTACGTGCATTTTAGGGGGCTGCCTGCAATATGTTTTTCGGCAGGGAAGAAAGCCATGTGCTGGCCCTCGTTCGGTGGGCGGTCTGAGTTTTTCCCGAAGACGGCAACACCGTTGGATGTGGCAAGTTTGGTAGCGATAAGAGTGTCACACATGAGTTTGCCTCACTTGTTAAGTTAAGATGGCAAAGTATAGCATATTAGAAAACTCATTCCCACCGTACATATGTCGTTGTACACATGTCATTGCGAGGGTGCACTTGTTCTTTGCCCGAAGCAATCTCCTCGTGCGTGTCGGGGATTGCTTCGGCAAAGACCGCCTCGCAACGACATCAATTGAGGAATTTCTTAACGCGAATTATCCGAATGTGCGAATGATTCGAATAAACCCTGAAAGTCTAAGCGACTTTGCGCCCTAGAGGCTCGAGCCGCCGCCCTTTGCGTAGCATCCTGTGGACGGCGGCGTTTCCTTAGCTAGGACAGGTGTGAGAATAAATCTTGTGCCGAGAACGGCGCAAGGAGCGGTTGTGAAAGTCAAACTCTTAACGCGAAGGCGCAAAGTCGCCAGGATTTCAATAAGACACTTTACTTCTTTGCGCCCTTGCGTCGTTGCGTTAAGACTTTATGTTTTTGCAAACGACATCAATTCACGATTATCGTTTCTCCCATTTCGTGATCAGCATTTTCACGCGCACACGCACTCGCGCATCCGCACTGGCCGAGGCCCAAAGCGACTTTGTTTTTTGAAAGACAGCCTCTTCCAGTTTTTCAAAATCCTCCCATTCTTCTTCCATAAATTCCTTCATCTCAGAAGGCGTATCCCAATAATAAAAGAAGTCAAATTGCTCTTCTTCTTTTTTGATGTACCACCCTTTGGATTCGACCTGCCGCATAGCCTTGAACGCCGCCTCGTCATCTTCCACCGCAACGGGCAGATCGGTCAACCTGCCCGCTACCTGCGCAGTCCCCGAAGAGGGGGACCCCGCTGACGAAGTGACTTCCACCGACCAGTTTGACTCAACTGGCCGCAGATCGATCGGTATCCCATTTGGTTTCAACGTTCTGCGAATTTCATCCAGAGCATGAACCATGCTCTCGCGCTCCATTCATCAGAGTGACCAGGCCAGGACGGCAATGTCGAATTTCTCTTTCGAGAACGGAATATGCATTGCGCTGGCCTCTGCAAAATGGACATGCGTACTGCGAGATTTATCTCGCATATCTGCGCGTGCCACTCGCAATGAATCGTGATCGGGGTCAAATGCGATCACCTGCTTTGCAGATGCGGCATACTTAAATGTCAACCGCCCCTCGCCGCAGCCGACTTCAAGGACCTCTTTATCTTTGAAGTCTACAAATCTATGCAAAATTCTTTGCTCAAATCCTTCGGGGTCTTTTTGTAGTGTCATGGATATTTAGCTCTGGAGTGATTTAACTCTGGGGTGATTAACTCTGGAGTACATCAGCTTGCTGATGTACTAATTCTTCGCCGCCTTCACGGATACGTTCACGAGTTCCTTCAAGACCTTCATATCCACATCCGCCAACTTCTTGATATACAAACAGCCTTTGCCTGTTGTATGTTTGCCAAGCTTTTTCAGCAAGTCGGCTTGCGTGGTAAAACTTCCCATTACGTATAGGGTCAGGTTTTGTTTGCGCGGCGAAAAACCTGTAATGAACCAGTCGCCTTCACGTCCGCTGGCGTATTTGTAGTGATAGTCACCGAAGCCCACGATGCTCGTCCCCCACATCTTTGGCTCAGCCTTTGTGGCCTGCTTCATGATCTTCATGATCTCGAAACAATCCTTGCGAGTTTGCTCGTCCTTAATGCTATTCAGGAAACTTTCCACGCTTGCTTTCGTCTTTTTTGTTTTTAACTCGGCCATAACGTTCTCCTTTTTAATCCGTCATTGCGAGGGCGCTCTTCGCCCGAAGCAATCCCTAATTCCGTGAGGGATTGCTTCGTCGGGAAAACACCCTCTTCGCAATGACGATATGCCTAAAGCACCTTGTAATACACCTGCGGAGCTTTGCGTTCCACAACCTGTTCAGCGGCGAGTGCCATACGCAGCAGCGTGACTTCATCCCACGCTTTGCCGATGGCCTGCATTCCGATGGGTAATCCCTTTTGAGTATAGCCGACAGGAAATGAAATCGCGGGCAGGCCTGTCAGGTTGGCGGCGGTGACGAAACGCAGAATCTCGATGGTGGTGGTCAGATCTGAATCACCATAAGGCAATGCGCCTTTCTTGATCTCTGGCGCAGGAATGCCCGTTGTGGGAGTCAGGATCACATCCACTTGTTTGAAGGCGTTGTTAAAGTGGTTGATCATACGGGTGCGGATACGCTGTGAAATAACATAATCCTTCGCCGTAAATTGACGCGCCAATGCAAGGTTGATGCGCACATCCAACCCATATTCTTTATGATGTTTATCATATGTACTGTTCAAGGCCTGCACCATTTCACTGGTGATGGTGACGATGTGCGCGATTCGATTCGCTTCAAGGTTGGGGATTACGATCTCCACGATCTCGCATCCCATTTTTTCATACTCTTTGAGTATGGCTTCGCAGGCCGTAACCACTTCTGCATCCGCGTGGCGGAACCAGGGCCAGTACACGCCGAGTTTGAGTCCCTTTAAGTTTAGATCATCCCAACCTTTTAGAGTTGGCAAAGGTTGATGTATTGACATTGGGTCTTTAGGGTCTGGGCCAGCGATTGCAGCGTAAGTTAAAGCTGCATCGGAGGCGGAGCCAGCCAACGGTCCAATATGAGCGACGCTCCAATCCAAAGGATATGCTCCAAATTCGCTGATGCGTCCAAAGGTGGCTTTCAACCCGACCAATCCACAAAACGAAGAGGGGATGCGGATCGAGCCGCCGCCATCCGCGCCAATGGCAACGGGCACAAGCCCTGATGCGACGGCTGTGGCAGGTCCGCTTGAACTGCCGCCCGTATAATGATTTATGTTGTATGGGTTGCGTGTTGTGCCATGATGCGGGTTCAACCCAGTGACGTTGATACCGATCTCGTGCATGTTGGCTTTGCCTACCAGTAATGCGCCTGCGCTTCGCAAACGTGCAACCACTGTGGAATCTTCTGTGGCTGGGGTCTTTCCCAAAAACGCTGTGCCTGCCGTGGTTGGGTAAGGCGTCATATCCATTTCATCTTTGATTGCAATCGGCACGCCATCGAAAACGCTGAGTGCTTTGCCCGCCCTGAACCGCAGCGTGGACTCACGTGCCTGTCTCATTACATCGTCGCGGTTGATGGCGATAAACGCCTTCAGCGGTGCGTCCCCTTTATTGCTGGTGCTGATGCTGGTCAAAACTTTTTTGGCAATTTCCTCGGGCGTGGTCTCGCCATCACGATAGGCTTTTGCAAAATCATGGATGCTTGCAAATTGAAATCCTTTTGTGCCATGTGCTTCACGCGGCCATTCTTCTTCAAGGACAGATGCTGCTTCCTTATGCAATTCACCTGTGAAATGGATCGGATGATTTGTGGGCACTTCGTCAAAATCTTGTTTTCGCAGCCAGCTCACGCCCGCGCTTTCAAAGAGACTCGGCATGAGCAACCCACGCAATGGGCCTTCGACCAGTGAGGTAAAGATTTTTAACATCCCGCCCGCCAGATAAGGCAGCTTTACAGTTTTCAAGTCATATTCGTTTTTGTTTTCCATTTTATACCCTCAGAACTTTCGCTCCATGAATTTTGCCTTGCTTCATTTCCATCAGCGCCAGGTTGGCGTCTTTCAATTCGTATTCTTGAAATTCAGGCTTTATATTTGCCTCCGCGGCCACTTGCAGAAATTCACGCACGTCCGCCCGCGTCACATTTGCAACCGATTTGATTTCCTTCTCCATCCATAAATGCGTTGCGTAATTCAATTGGAGGAGGGCATCCTTATCCTTTTCCTCTTTACGGATCGCATTAATGACCAGTCTTCCTCCTGCTCTCAGATATTTTAACGCTTCAACATCCGCGCCCCAAATTGGTGTGGTGTCAATAACCGCATCTAACGCCTCAGGCGGATTCTCATTAATTGCCCCCGCCCAGGCTGCGCCAAGTGAAAGCGCAAATTCGCGCTCATCCGCGTTACGACTAAAAACGAAAATTGGAGAATTGGGGAATTTATGTTTTGCTACTTTCAATACCAAATGATTCGATCCCCCAAATCCCATTAATCCCAATGATTGACCATCTTGAAGGTTGCTCAATCGTAATGCCCTGTATCCAACTGCGCCTGCACACAACAACGGCGCAGCTTCTGAATCAGAAAATGATTCTGGTATCGGGTGCACAAAATCCGCGCGGACTTTCATGTATTCAGCGTAACCACCATCGATGTCACGCCCCGTCGCTTTGAAATCGGCGCACAGATTCTCGCGCCCCGTTTTGCAATAATCACATTCACCGCAAGCGGACGCGATCCACGCCACGCCCACGCGTTGGCCGCTCTGGAGTGGAACAGCTTGCTGTTCCACATCTGACAGCAAGCTGTCAGACTCCAGAGTTCCCACCACCTGATGCCCCAATATCACAGGTAGCTTCGGCGGGGGAGTCCGCCCTTCGATCTCATCCAACTCTGTGTGACAGACTCCGCAGCGCGTAACTTTGATCAGCACTTCGCCATCAGCCAGAGTCGGCTCGGCGCGTTGAACCAGCTTCAAGGGAGGCTGAAGCGAGTTTACTTCCGCGAGAGATTCAAGCAGCATGGCTTTCATATCATCAAATTAGAAATGGGATGAATCGTTTTGTGTGGTTCATATAATCTTGATATTTTGTGCCGAAGAATTGAATGCATTCGGCCTCATCGGCTTTTGCGGTTGCGATTAGAAATATAGTAGCGACGATGGCTAGTACACTGCCCGCGATGGACGGAAGTTTGAAAAATATGCCCCAGGTTAGCAAAAGCAATGAACTATAAAGCGGATGGCGAATGTATTTGTAAACGCCGCTTGTGACCAGTTGCGTGGTTTTTTCAAATGCAAGCAATGTCCGGTCGCTCTCTCTGTTTGCATTTGGCTTCCCCTGCGATCTCAACGCGTTTACACCGAATGCCAGCGGGACCAGGGATGCAAAGAGTAGAGTCCAAGCAATGAGTTGATACCATGCAAATGGGTTTTGAAACCAGAATCCCATGTTGAGCAGGAACAATCCCAGGATACATTCCCACGCGAAGAAACGATAAAAGCCATGCGAGCGTGGTGCGCTCAATGATGCACGGGAGATGTAGATCAGGAATGCGGAGCCGATTCCAAAAGCGATGGCCTTCATGTCTTATTTTGGCGGAAGTGTCAATGCAAATTCGACGCCTTCCTTGATCCATGCGTTGAGTTGTTTTGTTGTTTTACAACCCTCCGCTTCTACCAGCAGCCAACCTTTCATGGGTTTGCCCGTGAGGTCAAAGAGCTTTGCATGTGGCTTCTTGAGAAGGGAATTGTGCTTTTCAGGGTCAACACGCACGATCAAGTTGTCTTTATTGACACCGCATGCCATGTTGCCATGAATTAAGAAGCCGACTCCTCCGAACATTTTCTTTTCAACGACGGGAAGTCCCTGCATCCCTGTGCGAATCCGCTCTGCCAGTTTTGTGTTGTAGGTCATCGAAGGCTTTCTTTCATAAATAACCCGACCCTAGGGAAAAATGGTCGGTTCGACCTCTCGATCATACTTTAATTGGGCGCGGTGAAGATCTTGTTCAAAACCATTCGCAATATCCCATGCTTCCGAGCATGTTCTGGCGGTGGTAATAACTTTCATCATGGCTGCAAAGTAGTCTCTTACAAGTTGAATGTGACCTTCTTCATGCGCCTTTACCCCGTCCATAAATACTATCCATGCCTCGATCAATTCTGGTGAAGTATCTGACGGGGGTGACCAACGAGGCGCATAAACCTTGAGTGTGTACCAGATTTCTCCTTTTGTTGGATCGCATTCAGCAGTTCCTCTGCCTGGCCAGGTGTATAGCAGATCATATTCCATGGCCGCAATACTGTGTTCATGCTTGAGCCCTGCAATCGGCCCCTTCTTTTCCATTTCATCCAGTAGTGTCTCTCGTGTGGCGCCTTCAATATCGTAATACTCCATTCGTATTCTTGGAAACACTATTAATCCTGGGAAGTAGGAGAGTGGTGTCGTTGTTGTGATTGGCGCCATCACTGTTGGCGGTTTCTCTTTGGTTGGTACCTTGGTTGTGATTGGCGCCACCGCTGTTGGCGGTTTCTCTTTAGTTGGGACCTTGGTAGAGGAAATATCTGGCGTATCAAATAAAACAGAACATGCCATTATCGTAAGCGGCAGCAGCCCCAGCGAAACCTTGATGATATTCTTCATCTTGATAGCACCTAACCCGTTCCGAACTGTCGATCCCCTGCATCGCCCAGTCCTGGGACAATATATGCGCGTTCGTTGAGATGATCGTCAATCGCGGCAACATAAATATCGATATCGGGATGTGCGGTTTGCATGGCCTTGATTCCCTCTGGCGCGGCGATCAGCCCAACATACTTGATTTTCTTTACGCCCCAGCGTTTGAGGATTTCCGCTGTGGCGGTGGCAGAGCCTCCTGTTGCAAGCATTGGGTCGAGAATTACACAAACGGAGACGCGTGGGTCAACGGGGAGTTTGTTGTAATACTCAACAGGTTTGAGGGTGTGTTCATCCCGATACAACCCAATATGCCAAACCTCCGAACTAGGCATGAGTTCCCAAAAACCTTCCACCATGCCAAGCCCTGCGCGCAAAATAGGAACAAGGCCGATCTTTTCCTTGAGTTCCGCTCCCGTCATTTTTTCGAGAGGGGTTTCCAATTCGCGCGGAATGGTGACAAGGTCGGCAGTTGCTTCGTATGCCAACAGCGCGGCGATCTCGCGCACCAATTCGCGGAATTTCTTTGGTTCTGTATTTTTATCACGCAATCGTGATAGTTTATGGGCGACAAGCGGGTGGGGGGATGCAAAGACGTTTGACATGACTGCCTCCAAAAAAGGGTTACTTTATTATAGCCCGCAAGGTGATTTTTGACCCGTGACTCGATGCCATGAATTAAGTACAGTAATAAAGAGCAAGGAGTTCAGAATGAAACTCGAAGGCTTACATATTCTTCTTACCTATCAATGCACGTACGAGTGCGATCACTGCTTTGTGTGGGGCAGCCCATGGCAAACTGGAACGCTCACAAGCCAACAGATCGAACAAATCCTTGAGCAGGCAAAAGACGCGGGCGTTACTTCGATTTACTTTGAAGGCGGCGAGCCGTTTTTGTATTATGCCGTTTTGGTAAAAGCCGTTCGCAAAGCGACGGATATGGGTTTCTCAGTTGGCATCGTTTCCAATGCATATTGGGCAAACTCTGTGTCAGATGCCGAGGAATGGCTGCGTCCATTTGCGGGACGTCTTGCCGACCTCACTGTGAGCAGTGACTTGTTCCATTGCAACGAAGCGCTGGGTGAACGTCCGCAGAATGCGCTGGTTGCAGCAAAGATGTTGAACATTCCAACGGGCATGATCAGCATCGCGCAACCTAGCATAGGTGTGAAACAAACACATGGTCAGATCGAAGATGAAGGCGCAGTCATGTTTCGTGGCCGGGCGACGAAAAAGCTGGTTGAAACAGTGCCCAGCCATCCCTGGGAAAGATTCGATTCCTGTCCGCATGAAGATTTACGTGAGCCGGGGCGCGTCCATCTTGATCCGCTGGGCAATATCCATATTTGTCAGGGCATCACCATTGGCAACCTGTTCGAAACGCCGCTCAAAGAGATTTGTGAAAAATATGATGGGGATGCACACCTGATTTGCGGGCCGCTGCTCGAAGGCGGACCTGCCGCGCTGGTGACCGAATATAACCTGCCACATGATTCACACTATGCGGATGCCTGTCACCTGTGCTACGAAGTGCGAACTACGCTGAGGGAGCGCTTCCCGCAATATCTGAATCCCGATCAAATGTATGGAGTGATGAAATGAGTGGAAATGATTTTATGAGTTGGGTATTACGCTCGCCATTTCATGGCATGTTGAGCAATGGCATGATGCTCATTACGGTCACCGGGCGCAAAACTGGCAAACAATATACAACCCCCGTTGGTTATTACAAAGAAGATGGATATTTATGGATTATCACCAGCCGCAATAGAACCTGGTGGAGAAACCTTCAAGGCGGCGCGAATGTGAAATTATTATTGAAGCGCAAGCCTGTTCAAGGATTTGGGGAAACCGAATTGAATCAATGCGCCGTTGAATCACATTTATATGAATACCTTCAACATGCTCCGCAAGCGGCAAAGCCGTTTGGAATTCGCGTTGAAAATAAAATTCCAAATGCGGATGATATTGCGCGCATTGCTAAAGATAGATTATTTGTAAAGATCAAAATTGACCCAATATAAATGGTAATGTGCCAAGCACTGCGCACAACACGATCAATATCACCAGGGCTACCAGGCAGGTGGGGAGAATCCAGCGGAACCAGGTCCACAACGCATATAAATTCCACGCCTTGATGGCAATTGGCTGAGCTTTGCGAAGCAGGTCGGGCGCATCCACTTCTAAGCTCACAGCTGGTTTTGCTTTATCCACCTTTGGCAGTATCTTCGTCTGAAAATGTTCTGGGATGGTTAAGTTTGCCCCACAGTATGTGCAGGACATTCTCATATTTCCTGCTTCGGGTTCATTAGGTGCGCCGCAGGCAGTACATGCAAAGAATTGAGTCATGTTTTTTATTCTCCAAAGTCTGGCAATTATAAAAGAGATAAATTAAATAAAAAACGCGGACAAAACGATGTCCGCGTTTTGGCTTGATGTACGAATTAGAAAGAATTGAAGGCTGCCCAAATGCTGGCAAAGACACCGATCAACACAGGCAGGACGGTGATAACGATAATAAACATGACGAAGGCCGTGATGCCGCATCCCAGCCACATGGACCATTTGGTAACTGTTTTCGCGGTATCCGCATAGCTAGCCATGATCGGGGCGATCTGAACAGCAGTATATCCGCTTGTGGTTGGGGCGAATTCATAGGTTTGCGCGCCCGCCAGTGCATCAACTGTGTACTTTGCATCCGATTCGCTGACGTGCGCAAAGCTCACATATTTCTTGATGGCTTCGTCTTTCTTTCCCATTTGCGCCAGTTGCATGACCTCAGCCCATTGCGCACCGTAGCCATTCATGGCGTTCATGTCCACGCCGCTGAATAGACTTCCCTGCGATTGTCTTTGATTAGGGTCGGGCTTGCGCAGGCTTTCAGGGATCACAACAGAGTTGCCGCAGTAAGGGCACTTCATCGAGCTCTCCCCACTGGGTGGGTCGATTGGCCCTCCGCAAGCGGGGCATTTCAATAATCTCATAGTAAAGTTAGACATAAGACTTCCTCCGAAATTTGGCGATGCGCGCATTATACGCCCGTTCCTGTTGAATAGGGTGTTACATTCGTACTACTATTGACTCGGCGATGGTTTGTAAAAAGGTTCAGTAATTTCTGCAACAAGCGGTAGAATCGAAACAGCCATTACAAGAGGAGATGCCCAATGACCGAGCAATTTACATTCGGCGGTGAGTTTGTTTGGAAGCCAACCCCTGAATATATTGAACACGCAAATTTGACAACCTTCATGCGATTGCATGACATAAAGGATTTCGATGAACTCATGCAAAAATCCACGGGTGATGTAGCATGGTTTACCGAAGCAGTTCTGAAATTTCTTGATGTTCAATTTTACGAGCTGTACTCAAAAGTAGTAGACCTGTCTGATGGAATTCAATTTCCGAAATGGTGCGTGGATGGGAAAATGAATATTGTCCATAATTGCGTGGATAAGTGGCAGAAAACAGAAAGCAGAAAACAAAAAGCGGTTGTATTTGAAGGGGAAGAGGGGATTACAAAAACACTTACTTACGAAGAACTATATAAAGAGGTAAATAAAGCCGCAAATGCGTTGCGTTCATTGGGACTGGGCGAAGGTGATGCGATTGGCATTTTTATGCCGATGACCCCGGAGATCGTGATCGCTCTGCTTGCCATCGCGAAGATCGGCGGCATCATTCTGCCGCTGTTCTCTGGCTATGGCGCGGGAGCCATCGTCTCGCGCATGGTGGATGCAGATGCGAAGGCCCTCTTTGCATCAGATGGTGCATTTCGTCGTGGCAAAGCAGTGGAGATGAAATCCATTGCGGATGAAGCGGCGGAGCAAATCCTTACTTTGAAACATATGATCGTTTTGAAACGAACAGGGCAGGATGTAAAAATGAAAGCGGGACGCGATCACTGGTGGGCCGATCTGATCGCGCCTCAACCTGATTCTGCTTCGACAGAAATTACCTCCGCTGAAGATCCGTTGATGATCATCTACACGTCTGGGACAACAGGCAAACCAAAAGGTGCACTGCATACGCATTGTGGATTCCCCGTCAAGTCTGCGCAGGACATGGTATTTGGCACGGATGTGCATGGCGCTTCGACTGCGCTCCTCGAAGAGCACTCGTCGTTCCGCTCAGCACGAACTGATATTATTTATTGGATGACCGACATGGGTTGGATGATGGGGCCCTGGCAGGTCTTTGGCAGCCTCTTGCTCGGCGCAACAATGTTCATTTATGATGGCGCACCAGATTTCCCTGCGCCAGATCGTTTGTGGGAGCTGGTGGAAAAACATAAGATCAATCAATTGGGGGTCTCGCCAACTTTGATCCGCTCGTTGATTCCGCAGGGAGATGAACATTTCAAGAAGCACGATCTTTCATCGCTGAAATGTTTTGCGTCCACTGGTGAGCCGTGGAATCCTGACCCGTGGATGTGGTTGTTTGAGAAAGTTGGCGAAAGTAAACGCCCCATCATTAATTATTCAGGCGGGACGGAAATCTCCGGTGGCATTGTGATGGGTAATCCGCTATTGCCGTTGAAGCCCTGTGCTTTCTCCGCGCCTTGCCCCGGTATGGATGCGGATGTGGTGGACGAAAACGGAAAGTCGGTTCGTAATGCGGTTGGGGAACTAGTCATCAGGGCCCCGTGGGTCGGAATGACCCGCGGCTTTTGGAAGGATAGGCAACGGTATCTCGATACTTATTGGTCGCGTTGGGAAAATATTTGGGTGCATGGTGATTTTGCCGCAATTGATAATGATGGCCTGTGGTACATCCTCGGGCGCTCGGATGACACAATTAAAATTGCGGGCAAGCGATTAGGACCCGCCGAGGTTGAGTCCATTTTGGTGCGGCATGATGATATTGTGGAGGCTGCTGCTATTGGAGTGCCGCACGAGATCAAAGGGAGTGAACTGATCCTTTTCGCAGTGACCAGGCCCGGGGTAGAAAGAAGCGATGCACTTCGTCAACAATTGAAAGAGATGGTCGTCGCTGAAATGGGCAAGCCGCTCGCGCCGAAGGCCATCCTTTTTGTTTCTGATCTGCCAAAGACTCGCAATGCAAAAGTAATGCGCAGGATGATCCGCGCGGCGTATTTGGGTATGGAGTTGGGGGATACATCTTCACTTGTGAATCCACAGGCGGTGGATGAGATAATCAGGAGCAGGCGGTAGCACCAGGCCATCCTAGGGACTTATCTGCTTGTATTCGTGAAAATCTGCTCTATAATAATAAAAGGCCAAACAATCGCTCGTTTGTTCAATAGTGAAGAAAGGGAAATGAATATGAAAAAGTCTTTATTCACCGTATTAATGTTATTGGTTATGTTGGTAAGTGTTGCCGCTGAAAAAACGCCCGGAATCGCCCTTACCTTGATCAGCGTACGTAATAATTCCTCGGGCCCCACTTTTGTCTTTTTCGTAACCGGAGATTTCTCAAAACGTGACCTGCAAGGCAGTGTGTGGGTGCAAGGTGGCGATGTATATACCCTGTACTGCTCACAAGCTGACGAAGTCACTGCGGTCTGCCATACGAGCAAAAAGGCCGGCGATTCGGACGTGGTAATCACCTTTGGGGGTTCGACGTTTTGGACCTTTGTTCCTGCCGCTCATATAAATCAATGGTGCTATAAAGTTTATGATTGGAATATCCCAGATCCTGCTATTGACCATTGGGTGGATTACGGTCTGACTTGCCAGGAAAAACCTGCCACCGAGGGTGACGTAATATTTTTTGATACCCCGGCATGGCCCCTTTCACCTTATATCTATACGCCGAATGGGCCAGATGCGGCCTGGTGTACCTGGCCGAACGAAGGAGAAGGCTATTACTTTCCAGGCTGCCCGGATTGATCGGTTAACCTCAGCTCATTGGATCTGAGAGTGAAGAACGGCCCTGTTTGTTTGGCTCAGGGCTGTTCTTTTTATCATGCTGCTTACAAAGGCTTGATTCATTCAACCTATCTAGATTTGGAGTTGGGGGACATATCTCTTGTGAATCCACGGGCGGTGGATAAGATAAATCGGATAGTGAGTCCATGACAAAAGCGTCATTGCTGTTCAGGTCGTAACTACCTAAAATTGGTATACCTCAAGTAGAAAGGTGTCCAATGAGAAAAAACCTGAACAAGTTTGTTTCCTTAAGTCTGTTCGTTATCCTTTTTTTGTCGGCATGTAATTTGGGTAAGACAGCGCCATCGGCTACCGAAGCGCCTGTAGAAGCTGATGTTGCTTTACCCGCTAACACCCCAACTGTTGCGCCCCCTACACCCACCGAAGGGGTGCAGCATGTGATGGTTCCGGGTGAGTTACCTGATGTTCAAAGCGGCGTTGCGGGGGATCAGGATTCTTCGATTACAGCAGCCGAGAACCGCGCACCAAGCGGTGACCGTTTCACCTTTGGCCGTTACGAACGCCCTTTCAACAGCGAAGCGATGGACGTGTATTATCCGTACCTTGATATACAAACATCGCAATTCCTTCAGGATGACACCTGGTTTTATGGAGTCATTACCCTGAAAGCCGATGAATCAAGCCATGAACTTGCCGGTAAATATGGATTTGAAATTGACCTGAATGTAGATGGCGGAGGCGATTACCTGATCATGGCTGTAGCGCCTTCCTCTACAGAATGGATCACGAATGGGGTGCAGGTCTGGTTTGATGAGAATAATGATGTGGGCGGCAGTGTCAAAGTCACTGCGGATAAAGTGTTGCCGGGCGGAAATGGATATGAAACCCAGATTTTTGGTACAGGCCAGGAAGGTGACCCAGACCTAGCGTGGGTGCGAATTTCACCGACAGATCCAAACTCGGTGCAGATCGCGGCGAAATTATCCCTGCTGGGAGGTGATACTTCTTTTCTGGTAGGCATGTGGGCCGGTAATGATGACTTTGCGCCTGAGTTCTTTGATGTGAATGATACTCTTACGCATGAACAGGCAGGAGCTTCCCTGAAGGAGCTCGAATTTTTCTATCCGATCAAAGAAGTATCTGAGTTGGATAATGTCTGCCGCATGGCGATTGGTTTTCAATCCTCTGGAACTGAACCAGGCGTATGCCCCCTGCCGCCTAAGCCGGGCGGAGGTAGTGATGAGCCTACAGGTTGTCCCCCGGAGTTTACTGTCTGTTTTAACTTCGGTAATCAAACTGTATGCTATTGCACCCAGCCATAATTGGCGTGTTGACATCAAGGTTGTGAAAAATAAGGCCGATATTCTTATATCGGCCTTATTTTTTCTCTGCATTATAATAATGAGCGTCTCGTGTATATGGCGAGAGAAGGAGATTGAATGAAAAAAGTTCGATATGTGATGGTTGCGTATGTCCTTGTGCTTACGTTTGTTTTATCGGCATGTGGCGCAACCCCAACGCCGCAGTTGATCGTGGTGACCGTAACTTCATTGCCGCCTACAGATGCGCCAACTGTGGCGCCCACACCAACTTTTGAGCCTGTTGCTCTTTCAGGACCGCAAAGTGGATCTGCGATGAAATGGGTGGATGGTAGCACTCTGATCTATATTCCCGCGGGTGACTTTACGATGGGTGATGGGATTAACGCGCTTTCGCATAACGTCACTTTGGATGGGTACTGGATCCAACAAACCAAAGTCACCAACCGCATGTACGAACGGTGTGTAAAAGTTGGGGCATGTTCGGCTCCCTCCCAGGAGCTGGGCGGCCCTGTTTTTAGCAACCCAGAATTCGGCAGTCACCCTGTTGTTGGAGTGACCTGGGATCAGGCCCAGGCATATTGTGCATGGACTCAAGGCGGCTTGCCGACAGAAGCACAATGGGAAAAAGCTGCGCGCGGAACGAATGAGAATATGTATCCCTGGGGCAATAATGACCCAACCTGCAGCTTGCTAAACTTTAGTAACTGCTACGAGACTACAAGCGGCGTAGATGCATTTGCGTCAACGGGTGCGAGCTCTTATGGTTTATGGGATATGGCGGGAAACGCCTTCGAGTGGGTGGGTGATTGGTACGCTGAAAACTATTATGGCGTTTCACCAATTGCCAACCCCACCGGCCCCGAAAGCGGGCTGTACCGCGTAGTGCGTGGCAGTTCTTTTGAAACAGATGACAGCCAGGTTGCTTCAGCCATCCGCCGCTTCAATGAACCAGATGATAGTGAACGCGACACCAGCTTTCGCTGCGTTGTAGCGGCTCCTCAACCGATTGCCCCTTATTGCCAACTGTCTGCCTTTGTGCCTGTGGGCGCGAATGTTTCCACCAGTTGTGAACTGCCCGAAGGTGTGGTGACCGATCAATATTGTGCGCAGGGCGAGACCTACGCTAAGATCCAACTTTCCTTTGGATCAACCTGGGAGGTGCGTGGCACACGTCTGATATGCACACAAGCGATCAATGACGGAGTCAGGCAATTGACTTGCAGCGGCCCAGAAACGATTGAATCCACAAATGAGATCGTAGTATGTAATGAGTCCTGCTCAGATAACTCGATTGTGGAAGGTGTTAGCCCTGTTTGTGGCCCTGGCTATACACTCGACTCATCTACCGGGATGTGTAATTACACACCGATTTTGAGTCAAGCGGGTGTTTCGGGCTGCCCCGTTGGATATGCCATCAAAGAAAGGGGAGGCCAGCAGACTTGCGTCATTAACAAGGATGCGAATGGCTATTGCCCGGCAGGTTCATACTTCGATGAGCTGGCTGAAATGTGTGTGCCTCCAAATGGAGAAACCTCAGCGCCATACGGCATTGACAATGAATCACTCGCAGGACAAACTTATGCTGGCTGTACGGTAGGCTATGCTTATAATGATGGTTTCCAATGCTGCCAGGCAGTAACCGGTGGAACTTATCCCGGCTGCGACCCCGGTTACACATTCAACTCTGACTTGCAAGCCTGCATTCCCGCAGCGGCGGAGCTCAGTGGAGAAGGCTGCACCACGGTTCGGGTAACCACCATCAAGTGCAGTGAACCTGTTAATACCTGTGCGCAATTCAGCGACAGCGAATCTCGTTGTGTTGCGAATTTCTGTTCGTGGAACGAAAAAGACGCGGTTTGCGAAATGAGACCTACACCGTAATTCCTGTCCCGCAGGGTGTGTAGCACCCTGCGGGATTTTTTTTATTTATTAAGTTGCTATCTTGAAATAAAAAGAAACAGGTCACCCTGAGGGAGCGTGTTCTTCGCGACCGAAGGGTCTCTGTTCACGGTCTCAGAGATGCTTCGGGGCAAAAGGCGCCCCTCAGCATGACACAACAGGAGTATGGTAGCAACTTGAGTTATTTATGACCATTGGGCCATGATCGTTTTAATACTAACCAGGGGATGAGGGTTTATAATTTTTATAGCATAACGCAAGATCAAGTGTGAAAACTCAAGGAGAATGAGATGAAGCGATTTTTATATTTGATTTCGATCATCACCATTTTGTCGATCATCATTTCTGCCTGCGGTGGAAGCACCCCGCCGACAGCAGAAGCACCGACAGCCACCAGCATCCCGCCCACGGCTGAATTGCCGCCACCAACTGAACCTCCTGTGGCTACCGATGCGCCCGCCACCCTCGTCTCAGTGGATCTGGCGGGTCCGCCAATGCAAGTCGGTTCCAAATATCTCTATGTAGATGGTACTGTTTTAGTTGCAGTTCCGGGCGGCCCATTTACCATGGGCTATAACTTTGCGGATAACCCTGAGCGCGTCATTACGGTCAGCGATTTTTGGATCTATAGTACCAAAGTCACCAACCAGCAGTATGCTCTGTGCGTAGAGTTGGGTAAATGCAGCCCGCCGGACCCAGTCAATAGCCCTTTATATGGTGATTACAGATATATCAACTTTCCAGTTACCGGCGTGAACCATGCCCAAGCTGGGGAATATTGTTCCTTCGTGCATGCGCGTTTGCCCACTGAGGCCGAATGGGAGAAGACAGCCCGCGGCCCGGATGGAAACCTCTTCCCCTGGGGTGATTCAGGCCCGAACTGCTCCTTATTGAACTATAAATTTTGCGTCGGCAAAACATCGGATGTGAATGAATACGAGGATGGAGTCAGTTATTATGGTGCATGGGATATGTCCGGGAATGCGCGTGAGTGGGCTGCGGATTGGTACAGCCCAACCTATAACATAGTTTCACCGGTTGGAGATCCAGTAGGAGAAGAATTCGGGGAGAAACGCTCCGTGCGCGGGAGCAGCTTTACGGATAGCGCCGACCCGTCTATATCTGCTCACCGCTTCTCTCTTAATCCGATAGAGAATCTGCCCGATTTGGGTTTTCGCTGTGTAGTGGAGGATCCAACCTACTTTGCTCCATGGTGTCAGCAGTTGGCTTACATTGGCCCAGGCATTAATGGCACCCAACCAGATTGCGTACCCGTCGTAAACTGCAACAAGGTTGACATTTCACAGGCACCGAATTGCAATATAAGCCTGGCCGCCGTTAGCTACGTTCCATACACAATCGTTACATTTGAGCTATCAAACACGCCGCCGGATGGCTGGACCTATGATGTGCCGGGCTGCTCCCAGATACCGGGTGAGCAAACACCCACGAAGGATAAATATCTATGCAACCCCGGTGACGTGGGCCCGGCAATTGCAAAAGGTGCTTGCTCATATGATGCTCCTGCTTCCTGTGAAGTTTGCCTGGAGCATTACAACAAGGTAGGGGATGAATGTCAGTGGGACGGCAGCGGCACCGAGGGCACAGCCTGCCTTCCGGGTTCCACCTACGATCCGCTTTTACAGTGTTGTACTTCCACAGATGGCAGCGGCGTAAACATAAACCTCTGCCCAGCGGGTACATATCCGCTGAATGGGGCCTGTGTAAAAAATCCCCAGGCTTTGATAGATATAGACACCCAGGGGGTGCTATTTGACAAAGAATGCAAACCGCCAATCATTGTCACTCCGGGCACGGGCCCTGGCGATGATGACGGTGATGACACTACTGGTTGTCCGCTAACGCCTAACGACTGTCCATTTGGTGTTGATACAATTAAATGTGCTTGTCTCCCCCGAGGAGGCTCAACTTCTCCGTAAGTTATAAGGCCCCGGCATAAAACAATGCCGACGTCAGTCATAAAAGCAGCCTCAGATAATCCCGGGCTGCTTTTATGTATCCAATGCGTAATGCACCTTAAATAGATTCTTTGCAGTTGAAACATATGCAATCCCATTTTCCACATCCAGTGAGATCGTGCGGATCCAGGGGCCGATGTAAAAGCTGGCAACAGGCTCATAGGTGTTCAAGTCGATCACTTGCATACGGTTGTTGATGAAGTTGCCAACCAGTAGCAGGTTTCGTTGTGGGTCGATTGTCAACGTGCGGTCACCGAGGCTGGCTTTGATTTTGCCTTTGAATTCCAAAGTGTCCGCATCGTAACGCAGGATAGCGCCCTCCGATGGTGAGGCGACCAATACCTCGGAAGCGCTGGGAGAGAAAATCAATCTGTCTGTTCGCGGGCTGGTTTCCACGTGCCGAATCACTTCATGCGAACGCATATCCCACGAGATCAGATAAGTATCTCGGAATGAGTTGAAGTATAAAATATCCTGGTCAGGATGAAAGGTGATGTTGGTGGGGATCAGCGGTATCGGCATTGTTGCAACGATTTCGCCGCTCGTGCGGTCGATCATCACGAAGGGCGTGCCAGTCTCTCGGTCCGCTTCAGAGGCGATGGTGATGCTGTCAGTGTTTCGTTGCCAGTTGACCCACACATCACCCGGCGAAAGCCCTACAACAGGTTCGGAGCGAAAAATCTCTAATGTCACCGCATCAAGATATAGCAGTTCGCTTGTATCGGCTTTGTAGATATATAGTTCTTGTAAGTCGGGATTATAGGCAAAGCTTTGAGGCTTGCCTATCTTCGCATCCGACCTGCCAGGCGGTTGGCTAAGATGTTCCACGTCGTAGGCGAAAAGGTAATTTACATTATGCCCGGCCGCATAAAGCAACCTGTGCTCTGCGTTGAACTCGATCCAGTTGTAGCCTCCCTCCGCAAACTTTTCGACTGCCGGGTTGGCATGTAGTTTTTCACCGAGAGTTAGAATTCTCTGGTTGTTATAAGGCGTCAGCAAAAATACCCAGAAGAGCGGGGCTATCAACACGCCGCCCAACCATGACCATTTTTTGACCGAACTGCCTGGCCAGAGTTTATCCGTCAGCCAATAGACATAAGCCTGAGGAAAAAGCGCTTCGCACAACCCAACACCTTTGAGGAAAGCGAAGGACAGGAATCCACTTCCAGGAATCCACTTCACAAATTGCTTCTCCGGTACGGTATTGAGTGCCAGAATTAAAAGAACAACAGTTGTTCTTGTCAACGCGTTTGATGTTAATAATAAAAATCCAAATGAAAAATAAATTACCGTAAATGCGCCGATCAGGAAAGAGATGTAACCCCAAAACTCGGATGCCGCCCATTTTTTAATCAGCCAATATCCCAACACTAACGCGAGCACACAAGCGAAATAAAGAATAAACCTTGTCCCTGAAGTGCTGACGGAATATATCCCGAACTCTATCACCGTTCCAAGGTTGAAATATCTTTCAATAAGAACGGCGATCTGCGAGCGATATAAATATAAACCTGCCGCAAGAATCGGCAGGCGCAGGAATGCCCATATGATTAACCCTGATCTCTTCATGCATTGATTATAAAGCCAGCTCAGGTTTCATTTTGTGCCAGTCAGTTGCTTCCTGAAAGGCAAAGCCTGCCCTCAACACGCCCGCTTCATTCCACGCGCGCGAAACAACCTGCAAACCGATTGGCAATCCCTCATCCGTAAATCCGCATGGCACTGAAAGCGCAGGTAAACCTGTCAGATTAAATGGAGCCGTAAAACGAGTCAATTGACGGGCGCGTTCGATGGCGTCTTCTCCCTCCAAAAGCGGAGCGGTGATGGGCGTGGTGGGTAACAGCAGTACATCATATTGTTCGAATAATACATCGCATCTTCGCTTGATTTCAGCTTGAGTGCGCCTCGCCAGCACGTACTCGCTGGATGTGAATGCCGCTCCCGTTTCCAGCCGCTGACGCACATCCGCCCCGAACCAATCCGGGTGCTCCATCAACCTTTCACGATGGAATGCCGCGCCATCAGCCTGAACCATGATTCCATTTGCGAGTGCGGCTTCGCGCAGAAAATCCACATTCACTTCTGCAATGCTTACTCCCTGTTCCTTTAGTATCTGCGCCGCCACGCGAACTGCCTCCAGAATTTGCGGGTCTGAGGCTTCCACATACTCACCAACCGCCAGCGCAATCTTGCGCTCTTTCATCCCATCCCGTAGATGACTGGAATAGTCGCCGGGCAACGTCTTTACTGAAACAGGGTCCAACTCGTCATATCCGCCCATCACTTGAAGCATTAATGCGGCATCCTCAACTTTGCGGGTGATCGGCCCTGCATGATCCAAGTTCCATGAAAGCGGCAATATTCCACGCAGGCTAACACGTCCAAATGTTGGCTTCAACCCAACCACCCCGCACAATGAAGCAGGGATGCGGATCGAGCCGCCAGTATCTGTGCCTAGGGCGGCCAGTGCCATATCTGTGGCAACGGCTACTGCGCTCCCGCCGGAGGAACCGCCGGGCGTGCGAGTTACATCCCATGGATTTTTGCAGGCCCCAAAATGTGGATTGTTATTGGTCACACCGAGTGCAATCTCATGGGTATTGGTCTTGCCGATGATCTGAGCCCCCGCCTTTTTGATCTTTTGAACTACAAAAGCATCCTCCGCTGGGATGTTGTGCGCGAAGAATTTCGAACCGCCTGTGGTGCGAATCCCTTTTGTATCGTACAAATCCTTCACTGCAATGGGTAAGCCGTATAAGGGCATACTTCCCGCTGGGGGAGGTACGTCTCTTTCGGGAGGGATCACCGTAATGAAGGCATTCAGCGTCGGGTTGAGCCGCTCAATTTGACGGTAGCAGGCTAAGGCGAGGTCCGAAGCGTTCTTTTCCTTGCTCTTGATCAAATCGCGTTGGATCGTCAGGGAAAGGTCGGTTTGAGTCTTCATCCGATAAATTATATCGATTTCTTCCCAACCTCCCATAGTCTATAGGTACTGCGATCCATACAATCGGCGTCAGAATTATTGCGG
>NZ_JBXMTI010000074.1:0-60157 GCF_057083605.1 Candidatus Villigracilis sp.
ATCATCATGAGCGTCTTTTTCCTTATGAGGAATAAATGATTTTATAATTTTCCAAAAAGAGGGCGCAGATAGAATTATAAGCAAGATGACAATACCCCATGGAATAGAAACTTGTGATGTAAAAAACTTCAATATATCATCAAATATCGACAGGAGCCACTTTATCAATGTTAGTACGCCACGCCATAAAGCGAATACTATCGCCAAAAGAATGCCGCCAATAACTGTAATAATTATTCCATTGCGAATTGGGTGTTTTTCTTCAGACATAGATTTTCTCAAAACCAATAGGATCGTTCCAGCCTTCGGCGTTGAGTCGCTGGTAGAATTCGTGGACGGTGGGTTTGTCCTGCGAAGAATGACAGAGGAATACGCGGAGTTTTCTGTCAACGGACTTCATAACGGACTCACGGATGAAAACGGATTTTGGCGAGGTTTGGTCATTGGGGATGTCCCCATTTCCTTGTGATGCTCAAATTATACGGCAGAATTGAGGGCGGAGGCTACTTTTTATCGCCTTCACATTCACACCCAATTCGATAAATTCTTATGTCGTCTTTATCATAAACTATTTCAATGGTTATGTACGGCTGTATATCCTGATCTTCGATAATGTCATGCGTGACGATATACCTAATATGATATGTATCCCAAAGTTTGCCATAATCCCGATTTTCGATCGTTTCTACCAAGGCCCTGTCCTTTTTATGTACGCTGGCGGGAAGCCGCGAGACGTAACCGAGCACAAGCGGTTTGTTATGAATTGTTTGATAATACAGGCTGAGAGACTTGTCACTCGCCACCAAGTCAACTACTCCACCGTCATTCGGAAGTTCCGCCAGCGATTGCACATATCCCGGAACTTCCACCCTGGTCGTGTCTAGGGGTTTTGGCAGGGTCTCAAAAATGAGCACGCCCAATAATACAAATATGAGAACCGTTTTCAGAGGAACCCGCCGTAATAACTCACTCATCCCTATGGCACTCAGCACAGAAGCGGAGAATATGACCATTACCACCATCCTGACGGGCACTCCTGCCAGGCTTAATACGGGCAATCCCTGGACTAGAAGTCCATAGGGCATGAATTTATCCCAGACGACCTGCCCTGCAATATGTAAAACTGGTCCCAGGGCCAGCAAGAAGAAGAATCCCATTATGATGGACCATAAATAGACCTGCTGTTCCATAATAAGTTCAAGCGTCTTTCTTTTTATCCAGGCATAGATTATGAGAATATAGACTGAGAGTGCCAGATGGACACTGCTCTCTACTATAAGCCCCGGCAGCCTGGACCAATAGAATTGGGTCCATTGATGAAACAGCCAGTGCCCTCCGGGGATAATAAGGGCCAGAAGGTCTAACGAAAAAATGTCAGCTTCGTGAGAACCCAATAATGGGTCTCTATAATTGATCAGCAGCAGCGAACCGACGATCGGTCCCGTGAGAAATAGTGCAGCGATAACGAAAGTTATCAGAGGAGAAAGATATTCCCTGCTTACGATAAAGCTTATATTTTTGTTTCTAAACGCATACCAGATAACAATGATGATCGCCGTCAAAACACAATAGAAAAAATAATAATAGTCGCAGAGGATGACCATCCAAAGGGCAACTGCTGCGCCGATCGCACTAAATGCATCTGGCTTGGTGATCAAGATGTACCATGCCAGGACAAACAAAGGTATCCACTCCAATGATATAAGCTGCAGATGCGGTCCAGCATGGCCGAAGTGATAACTCGAAAACGTGAAGATAAAGCCTGCCATGATGCTTGCCCAAAACGACCTGGTCAGATAGTAGGATAACCAGTACATGGTGATTCCACCCATAACAAAGCCAAAAATCACAATCGTGTTATACGTAGCTATGGGCGACAAGAACCTGAAAAGAAATACCGCCAGGAAGCCATTGAATGGATTGAGGGTTTGCCCATACAACGTTGTCCCGAAAGGCCAATGTAGCATGTTTGTCTGCCAAATTGAGGGATGTAAATCTGGATGGAGAACAGCAGAGTTAACCCACCAAAGATTCCACACGTTCTGTAAACCATCACCAGCATCAGCAAAATAGTGAGTGAGAAATTTTGTTATTAGCGGATATGTAAGCAGGGAAAACACGAGAAAATAAAACAAAAAAGGCAGTACAACATGTTTTATGGCATTTATTACATTGGGGTGTTTCCAAAATGATTTTTCCACCGTAATGTCATCCTTGTCATTCAGAATTATTTATTCAGCCTTGTGAAAGTTGTTCTACGCTACCTGATATCATACAGAAACCAGGACGCGCGTCGTGATTATGAGGAAGACGCGCAATTTTCTCTCAGTTGGATTCTATCTGGTTAATGAGATTTGTCTACGGGTCAGGTCCTCAAAGCGAATAATGAGAGGTGCACCCGCGCTCATCCACCTACGGGCATTTCAATACGAAATCCAAAATAGCCGTTTCTCCCGCATCGACCGTAACATCCACACTTGAAAAAAGTATGTCATACCACATCTCTCCCTGAAGCGAGGTGGCGTAGTGACGCCATGCCAGATCCGTACTATAAATATATTCAGGGGCATCACACAGCCTGTCACTTATTGGCAGATTAAAGTAAAGCCCAAATCCATAATCCCCGGGTTCGATATTAAGGAATGCAAAATGGCCGTTCTGACCAATTTTCGTTGTATATCTTGGCTTGTTGCCCGAATGCCCATTAATTTCCAGGTTCACCTTGGTAATGGGCACCTTCGCGGATGTTGAGGAGTCCAACCACGAAATATTGCCCTCGATGCTCCCCATTGTAGGGTCAGGGGTTACAGGCACTGGAACAGTGCCGCCAACTTCAAAGGTGTTTAGGGGAAATATTGGTTCTCGTGTGGGAGCCAGCTTCACCGGTCCAGAACACGAAGCCAATCCAATGAAAATAAGTAGAAAAAATCTTACGTGCTTCATTTTGATCGCCTTTAATTTCTAAATAGTCTCAAGTGATAGTTAGATTATACGGCAAATGATTTCAACAGAGTCGTGTAAAATCAGCCTATCGTCAAGTTAATTTATTGGATTTTATAAGCAAGGTATGTCAATGACAACAAATACAACGCAACATGGGTACTTATTACTGGCAGATATTTCAGGGTATACCTCCTTTGTTGCCGCCACCGAGTTAGAGCATTCCCAGGATATTCTAAGTGAACTGCTTGAAGTGATCGTGGGAAAATTTAAAACATTACTGACGATCCATAAACTTGAAGGGGATGCAGTTTTTGCATACGTGCCGCAAGAGAAAATTGTTCGCGGTGAGGCCGTATTAGAATTGATAGAAGCAGTATATATGGCATTTCGCGCCAGAAGGGACGCTGTCCATCACCGCACTACCTGCACCTGCAATGCCTGCCGCAACATCCCAAACCTTGACCTGAAATTCATCACGCATCACGGAGATTATTTTGTGCAAGATGTTATGGGGACAAAAGAACTCGTCGGCAGTGACGTAAACCTGGTACATCGCCTGCTCAAAAACCATATCAGTGAAGTTGAAGGCTGGCGTGCCTACGCGCTCTTCACGGCACAGAGTCTTGAGCATCTTAACATCCATCCTGAGGGGCTGTTCGAGCATATCGAATCTTACGAACATTTGGGGGATATCCGAACCCTGACCATGGATTTGAATGCCCGTTACCAGGAAATCATGGAAACTCGTCAAATAGTTATCCCGCCGCAGGAAGCTCATTTTGTTTTTGAGCATGATTACAATGCGCCTCCAGGAGTCGTGTGGGAGTGGTTCAACGAACATCATAAACGCGGCCAGTGGATGACCAGCGAGATCATCCCGATCTTGCGTATCCGCGGACGAAATGGAGCCGGTGCCCGCAATCATTGTGTCCATGGAAAGAATCAAGTGATCGTTGAGGATGTGTTGGATACCAGACCTTACGAATATTTCACCGCGTCGCATACGCCGCAGGGAATGTCTACATCGCTGCTGATGACTTTTTATTTTCAGGAGCGCGGTGAAAATAAGACACATCTCTCCCTGGTATTCAAAGGCTATATTCCCTTTATGCCGAATTGGGTTAATAAACAGTTTTGCAAATTTATTGTGCGTTCCCAGATATTCAAATTATGGAAATTGGAATCCATCAATGATCTGATGGCAAAGTGACCCAGGTTTGCCCAGGGATTGGTAGATGAACAAAATTATCCGCGATACTCAGGCAAAATATTTATAGATATTTCCATACCTCAGTAGGGTGTATTTTCTCAAGCCATCATTTATAAATAAGCTATCTTCAATTTACAAGGAGCCCAAATGACCACTGTGATCGCTGAAATTATTGTCGATGCGCCTTTAAAATTTGCCTATCGCGCCTTTACCAATTCCACTTCCCTGCGCGAATGGCTGTGTGACGTTGCCACCGTCGAGCCGCATCCGCAGGGACGCATGTATCTTTGGTGGCGTGGGGATTTTTATTCCAGTGGACATTATCTCGAATTGGAGGAGAACAAACGAGTCAAATTCCGCTGGTATTCGAACATTGACCCCGCCCCCACCGAGGTGACCGTGACGCTCACAGAAAAAGGCGACAGCGTGGAAGTCTGCCTCGAGCACGAGGTGCCCAGCGACGGGTCATGGAAAGAGGCGGCGGAAGAGTTCCGCAAAAATTGGGTGGAAAGCCTCGAGAATCTAAAATCCGTACTGGAAACAGGGATCGACTTGCGCATCACCACCCGTCCAATGCTTGGGATTCTGCCCGGTGATTTCACCGAGGAACAGGCAATTGCATTGAATGTCCCGGTGCGCGATGGGATGCGAATTGATGGCACGGTGGAGGGCATGGGCGCACAAAGGGCGGGGCTTCAACGCGATGATGTGTTGGTTGGAATGGCGGGGCATCCGATCACGAGGGATTTCAACAGCCTGCCCACCGCAATCACCGGCAAAAAAGGTGGCGATAATATTGAAGTTGTTTTCTATCGCGGGCCTGAAAAGAAAACGATCAACATGGAGTTGAGCAAACGTCCCATGCCTGATGTTCCGTTCAACCCTGCTGAGCTTGCAAAGAGAGTACGCGAATTATTTGACCCTGCCCTGGCCGAAGTAGAAAAATGTTTTGAAGGGTACAGCGATGCGCAAGCCATGGCACGCCCGGAACCAGGCGAGTGGAGCGCACTTGAAATTGTTGCGCATCTTATTCATGGATTACGATTCGATACGACCTTCCTGACCGGCTTGATCGATGGATACGAACCTGTAACTGACGGCTTTGGGACAAACATCCACGCGCAGGTGCAGGCTACCGTAAAAGCACATCCATCGATCAAATTGATGCTCACAGAGCTGCGCTGCGCCGCTGACGAAGTTGTGACTTACACCACGCTGATTCCCGATGATTTCGCGCAGAACAAGGGTAGTTTCTATCGCTTCGGTTTCCTCCTTTTGCAGCCTGATTTTCATCTCGCGGCGCATACGCAGCAAATCAAAGAGGCACTTGCCGCGGCAAGCAGTTAACAACAAAACAGAATCAAAGTTGCCACGGATTTCACAGATTTTCACGGATTAATTAAAAAATCCGTGCCGATTCGTGAAATCCGCGGCAAAATATTTTAAGAAGGTTGTTGTAAGGCCTACAATAAAACATGATTCAGGGTGGTTAATTTCGCATCAAGAGTAGAATCGATGAAACAAAATTACGGCGCGCGTCGTCATCAATACAAAGGAGAGACCATGAATAAAATTTACAAACTTTTCACCTGTCTATTGATCACAACCACTCTGCTTTCTGCGTGTGGAGGTGCAGCGGCGCAAATTGTGGAATCAAGCCGTAGCCGTGAAAATAATCCGTCGATTCAAGAAGACGCGTTTCAGAATCTTGTGGATAGAAACAACGCCTTCGCCTTCGACATTTACAACTCGCTTCGTTCCCAAAACGGAAACTTGATCCTGTCTCCGTATAGCATTTCCCTCGCCCTGGCCATGACATACGCCGGTGCGCGCGGCAATACCGAAGCACAAATGGCGCAAACCCTGCATTTCACTCCACAGGAACAACTACACCCCTCATTCAATGCTCTCGATCTTCAATTGGAAAAAAAGCCCATCAACCTGGATAAAGATCAGGAGCCCATGCAATTGAACATCGCCAATGCCGTCTGGGCCGAACAAACTTTTTCGTTCCTGCCTGAATTTCTAGATACCATCGCAGTCAATTATGGCGCGGGAGTCCATCTTTCAGATTTCATCAACAATTACGAACCCACCCGCAAAGAAATCAACAATTGGGTCAGTCACCAGACAGAAGATAAGATCAACGACCTGCTTCCCGATGGCTCCGTAGGGGCCGATACACGCATGGTCTTGGTCAATGCTATTTATTTCAAAGCAGACTGGCTCGATCAATTCGATGCAAACGATACATATGACATGCCTTTCAATCTATTGGATGGTTCGCAAGTGAACGTACCCATGATGGGGCAGGGAATGAGCATCCCTTATATGAAAGGAGATGGCTACGCAGCCGTTGAGCTACCCTATGCCGGTGATACCGCCGCCATGGATATTATCGTCCCCGATGCGGGCAGGTTTGATGAAATCGAATCTGCTTTAACAAACGAACTGTTCAATCAAATCATTCAGGATATGAGCCAAACTGCCTTGCAGTTAAATCTTCCCAAATTCAAATTCGAGAGTTCATTCATCCTATCCGATACATTGAAGAATATGGGCATGGCTGACGCTTTTGATGGCGACAAGGCTGATTTCTCAGGTATGACGGGCAATAAAGATTTATTTATTGGCGATGTCATCCACAAAGCATTTGTAGCCGTGGATGAAGAAGGTACAGAGGCTGCTGCTGCAACAGCCGTCATTATGGAACTCGCCAGTGCGCAGTTGTCGGAAATATCATTGATCATCGACCGCCCCTTCATCTTCATCATCCGCGATCTGCAAAGCGGACAGATCCTGTTTGTTGGGCGTGTGTTATCGCCTGACTCATAATTCAGCAAACCTTTTGGCAGAGATTGCGAGTATTTATCACAACTCTGGTTTAGTAAATTACGCGATACCGTGTGAATCCGCAATAAAGGCTCGCAACGCGTAAACCTCCTTTGGGTTTTTATCTATAACCAAAGGAGGTTTATATGCCACATCCAGGGTTTCATGGAGTTATTGCGTTAGCCGCCCGTAAAGCTTTTTCAACAAAAAATTGGTTTGCACTGGGCCTCGTCTTCGGGAGCATGATCCCCGATGCGGATGGATATCCACAGGCCTTTGCTATCATGGCGCAGGGCGTGGATCCGCATATTGCAGAAGAAACTTTTCACCGCACATTCACCCACACTTTATTCTTTCCTCTCGCCATCGCGCTCATCTTTCTGCTCATTCATCTATTCAAGCGCGATCAAAACCTGTTGAACTTTGGCCTGGGGATGGCAACAGGTTCGGCCATCCTACACAGCCTGATAGACATCCTTGGCTTTTTCGATGGGGTCGGACTGCTTTGGCCGATCTGGTCCATCAACTTATATAGCAATGTACAACTGACAGACCAACAGGTACAAATGCTGCGTTCGGTCAACTTCCTGGCGTTCACCTTATATTTCTGGTATCTGCTGTCGATTGCCAAGCAGAAAAACTCAAACACTGAGTATGCTCCGCGATTACGAAATTACATGTTTGTGCAGGGAGCATTGTTCGTTATTTTCTTTGCGCTTACGTTTTTCCTCCCGTTCAAGACCTACAACACTATTGACGGCGCTGTATTCCTCTTCCTTGCATTCCCAAATGTGTTATGGGTCACATGGAAAATGAGGGAGACAATTGAAGCCTGAAACATCATCCATCCACAGATTTAGCAGATTACGCAGACAAAACAATAAGCAAATTCTGCACGGTTTGTGGGTAAGATCGGAATTCTTTCCCTTCCATTAGGGGAAAATTCTTCCAAAAAAAGTAGTTTCACGTAACGTTTTCTTTTATCATATAATGAAAGCGTGGTTTTATTTCAAGGAGGAGAAATGAACAATCCATCCGTTTCAAAAAATTCAACAAATGGAATATTAATTTTCATGTTGATCTTATGGATGGCGAGCTTATCCTGTAGAACAACATCTCGCACACTTGCGAGCACTACACCTACACCAATAAGATTGCCCCAAGTTCAAGTATCCTCCAAAGATGGAATGGAAATAATACTTACCCCCAGTGGAGAATTTACAATGGGAAGTGAGGATGGAGAGGACAATGAAAGCCCTGCTCACACTGTTTACCTTGATGATTTTTGGATCGATAAAACGGAGGTCACGAACAAAATGTATTACGATTGCGTGAGAAGCGGAGCTTGCGAGTCACCCCTTGCGGATGGATTTATCGCACCTCCGGATCACTATACGAATCCTGTTAGAGAAAATTACCCTGTCGTCTTTGTTGGTTACGATAATGCTAAAAGTTATTGCCAATGGGTAAACCGTAGATTACCAACCGAAGCCGAGTGGGAAAAGGCAGCAAAGGGAACAGATCATCGTACTTACCCCTGGGGGATTCAATTTCCAAGTCCCGAGTTATTAAATTTCAATCAATTTTATGGAGATCTAATGCCTGTAGGAAGTTTTCCTCTTGGAGCCAGCCCCTATGGAGTATTAGATATGGCTGGAAATGCGTGGGAATGGGTAGCTGATTGGTATGCCGATGATTATTATGAGTATTCGCCCTCAATCAATCCAATTGGGCCGGCTGTGGGTGAGTTTCGAATTACTCGGGGCGGCGGGTATTATCAAGGAAATCGTGAAGTACGTGTTACCACAAGATCTACAGTATCGCCGTGGTATCGCCAAAGCGCTGATTTTGGCTTTCGGTGTGCCATGAATGACATCCTGACAACCACATCTTTCATATTATCGGAAAATCAATAACCGGATTTTAGTGATTCACAACATTCAGCCAGGCCGGCAATTGATCGAATAGTGTTTTCATCACGGCTTTGGTGCGCTCATGGAATAACTCAATATTTCCATAGGCTTCTCCCCCATCATTCCCCACCAAGTCAGTAACGCCACGTAGAATCAACAGGCGTGTATTATTCTTTTTTGCCACCCATGCGATTGCGCCTGATTCCCAATCCGCGGCGACGGCTGCATATTTTTCGATCAGCATGGGGATATCTTCCACCACGATGTCACGGTCGGCAGAGACGAGGAGTCCGCGCGAGGTGGGATGAGGCAAATTGGCAGGCAACCAACTCAGGTCGAGGGTTGAGGCGTAATGCTCAATCGCTGCAGCGCCATCTCCCATCTGCTCGAGGATGTCATAGACTAGAGTCCGCTCAACAAGGATGATAGTCCCTGTTTGGATGCGCCCGGCAAACCCGCCGCAAGTGCCGAGGTTGACGAGCAGGTCTGGTTGGAAGTGATCGATCACATATTGGGCGGTGGCCGCCGCTGAAATTTTTCCCCAACCGCCATGAAAGAGTCTCAGGTGCGAGGTACCAAGATTCAGATCGGCATATTCGCCATATGGAGATTGCTTGGTCTCAAGGTTGGGATATAGTTCCTTGACTACCCGCCATTCCGCATTGGCTGAGACGATAACGACTGTCTTCATTCCAATTTTCCGTCCAGATAATCAAGTATGAGTTGTAAAGCGGCATCGCACGAATATTGTTTATTCTGCTCACGATTGCCATCCCAGGTGAATTGACGCGCCCACTCACCATTTGGAGTCACCAATCCGACCCAGGTAAAGCCAACAGGTTTCTCCGGCGTACCGCCGCCAGGGCCCGCAATTCCACTGACACTGATGGCAATATCGGCATTCAATATCCGTTTTGCGCCCCGCGCCATTTCAAGGACTGTCTCGCGCGAAACAGCACCCTTGGTATTCAATGTATCCCACGAAACACCCAATAATGAGGCTTTGGCTTCATAAGCATAAGCAACAATGCCGCCAATAAAATATTCGGATGAGCCGGGAATATCTGTTATGCGGTCTGAGATCAATCCGCCAGTGCAGGATTCGGCGGTAACCAGTTTTAAACCATTATTCTGAAAATGATTTTGTAATACTTTTTCAGGCAATATCGACATACAATCTCCTTACACCACTTGTCGTATACATTCATAAATTTTTTATTGAACATTATGAGGAATTTCATGGCTCCGTTTAGAAACTATGAAGTGCCATGAAATTTGTCAAATTATACTATCAGGTATAATCTGCCCATGTCAAACTGGAGCGAGAAAAATCTTGGCAAAGTTCAAATCGGCGAGATGATCGCACGCGGCGGCATGGCAGAAGTTTATCTGGGAGAACATACTTCGCTTAACCGCAAAGTGGCTGTAAAGATCATGCGCGATCACGTTGATGATGACCCCGAAACTCGCGCCCGTTTTGAACGCGAAGCGAAGGTGATCGCCAGCTTGCGCCACTCCAACATTATCCAAATTTTCGATTACGAATTAGTGGAAGGACGTCCCTTCCTCATCATGGAATTGGTAACTGGCCCTTCGCTTGGCGGCTACCTTAAAGCCCTGCACAAAAACGACGAAAAGCTTCCGCTGGATGTTGTGGCGCGCATTCTTTCCGCAATCGCTTCGGCAATTGATTATGCCCACAGCCAAAACATCGTCCATCGAGATATCAAACCATCCAATGTATTGTTGCGTTCCATGAGTGGATCAGTAACCCTCAACCACCCTTTACCGGAAGATGTGGAACCGATCCTGACTGACTTTGGGCTGGTGCGCCTGCTGGATTCTTCCATCCAGACCTCAACTGGTACTGTTTCCGGCACGCCCACCTATATGAGCCCCGAACAGGCACGCGGCGAAAAAGTGGATAAGAGAAGTGACATCTATTCTCTGGGTGTCATGCTATACGAGATGTTGGCTGGCACAGTTCCTTTTGACGCAGAGTCTTCCTTCGGTGTGCTAATGAAACACCTGAACGATCCTCCCCCACCCATCGACGGCATCTCCACAGACTTGCAGGCTGTCATTGATCGCACACTTGCCAAAGACCCAGACTTGCGCTATGCCAGCGCAAAAGACCTTGCAGATGAATTCCTATCTGTCTTTAATGGAGAGACCGTTTCCATAGATACCTCCAAGGTGGCTAAATTTGTTCAAAGTTCGGGCGCAACCAACAAACGCAGGACTCCCATTGCCTTGACGATCACTGCCACCCTTACAGTGATTGCGCTGGCCTTCTTCGCATTGCGCCCGTCGCTCCTGAGTTTGGCAGATGATAACCAATCCATTGGCCGCGTCTCTTATACAGACTTCAATGCCATCATGGATAAGGCGACCATAACCTTCTCCGATCTCCCCGCCCTGGAAGATGGCACTCACTACGATGTCTGGTACCTCGCCCAGGGAGGAGAGGTGCGCCGCAATATAGGTTCCATCCAAATGGATAACGCCAATCAGGGTCAACTGGTTTTTATAAACTCCGGGCAGGAAAACATTCTTTCGTTGTTTGATCAGGTCGAAGTTACGACAGAAGCGGATAATGATCCCAGCCCGGACGAGTCATCAGGCAGCATCGTTGCATCCTCCATCTTCCCGCCGCTGGCCCTGGTGCATGTTCGTCATGTGCTTGTTTCATACGGCGATGCTCCTGGTGGCATAGCCCTCATTCAGGGGTTATGGGAGACAGCCGATAAAATTGACTCATCCGTTCTTGAGCTGCAAGGCGCTTTGGACAGCGGTGAGGAAGAACTCTTCCGCCGAAAAAACGAAGAGATCATCAACCAGCTTGTGGGCCGCGGAAACAGTGACTTGTACATGGACTGGAACCAGGACGGCACCGTTGATGACCCGGGCGATGGGTTCGGCTTGCTTGTAAATGGAGAAGACAATGAAGGTGGCCTGGGTTACATTCCGGCAGCCATCAGCCACGCAAGATTCGCCGCAGATTCAGTGGATGCAACTGAAAACATTCAGATGCATAGCGGTCACGTGGTGATATGTATTGAAAATATGCAGGGTTGGTCTGAGCAGTTGCTTGATAAAGCCCTGCAACTACAGAAAATGCCATTTGGCCCGGAAATGACGCCTGTCATTAGTGATATGCAATCGCTCTCACGCCAGATCTTATTTGGTGTGGATACGAATGGAAATGAATTGATCGAACCGATCACCGGCGAAGGCGGAGGCGATACAGCCTACGAACATGCCTACTACATGGCTGAAATGCCCTTGCTAATCGGCGAGCATCGCATCCCGCCGCCTGCTGCAAATGAATAAATAAAAGTGGTGCCTCCCAAATTGGGAGGCACCACTTTTATTTACGGAAGATCAAATTTTATGGAGCAACCGGTAAGCCTTCAAAAACATTGCCGATCACAGGGCCGAGCAATGACAAACCTGCGATCACAATGCAACAAATAAATACGAAGACGACCAAGCCTGGGATGAAGACAGAGCCGATAGCCGGGCCCCAGCCAAATCGATTTACACCTTTAACCGCCATCACCTCCAGCACAATTACGTAAAGGGTTAATCCAAGCGAAAGCAGGCCGGTGCAGGCTCCTACAAAAGGTATCGCCGTGAACAGGCTTAGCACCGCAGAAACCAGCGTGAACGGCACAGTGATTGCGGCCAGTGCATATGCGAGTTTATCGAAAGAACCCAGACCGCCAAACAGTTTCGCGATCCATTGGACGATGGCTGTCCCAATTGCAAAAAAGATAATACTCAAAACCGGTGCGATGCATAAAAACATGACAAGGGTTATACCAATTGTGCCTACTTCACCGCCACCGCTGGGTGCATATTGCTCCAAACCAGGAATTGGCAATTGAGGCGTTGTCCCTGTTGCCGCGTAAATGAGCTGCAAAACCGCTTGAGCAAGTCCTGAAACCAGCCCTGCAATAAAGACCCAGATGAAGGCCGTTTTGGCGGTGGCATCAGGATGTTCTGTAATTTCCACAAAGGTCTGTTCGCTGGGCTTGGTGACAGCCTTGATCCAGACCGGCATCCAGCCAGCGGGACCGGGCTTGGATTCCATGATCGGCATATTGGACGGCATTTGTTCCATTTCTCATTCTCCTTTTGTTAAATGATTTATTCAATTGTACTTGCTCAAAATAAAAAGTCCAGTGGCAATTATTGATTCACTTTACGCAGTGTCATGCTGAGCGCAGCGACACTTGCACCGCGCGCCAGTGCGGTGAGCATCTCATATTCCTGTGGTAGAGACCCTTCGCTACGCTCAGGGAATCACGATTTGACACGTACGGTAAGTTATTGATTCACAGCTTTATCCGTGATCTCCAATGCATCATCCAAAACATCAAAGCCTTCCTTCAATTGCTCCTCATTAATGATCAATGGCGGAATGATCAACACAGTATGCCAGTGTGTGTATAAAAATAATCCGTGATCCACACAATATTTTCGCAGCGCAGCCATCTCAGGTGATGACCCGTTCCACGGCGCCATGGGTTCCTTGGTTTTTCTATTTTTGACCAATTCGATGATGCCGAACAAACCGATATTGCGGACTTCGCCAACGGACGGATGTATTTCGCCGAGATCGGTCAACATGCGCCTCAAGACTCCGCCCATACCTGCCGCGTGCTCGACGATTTTATCCTCCCTCATCACCTGTATGTTCGCCACAGCCGCCGCCAATGAAATGGGATGCGAGGTATATGTCAGCCCGCTTTCAAAGGCATGTTCATCGAAAGCCGCAGCAATCATCGGCTTCATCGCAACGGCTCCCAAAGGCGCATACGCAGACGTGAGCCCTTTCGCCATTGTGATCATGTCTGGAATAACGTCCCAGTGCTCCACTGCGAACATTTTGCCTGTACGGCCAAAACCGCTCATGACTTCATCACAGATCATCAGGATGCCATATTTATCACACAAGGCACGCACGCCCTGCATATATCCTTGCGGCGGGATGATGATGCCATTTGTGCCCGTAACCGACTCCATCAGAATCGCCGCAATGGATTCAGGGCCTTCGTAGAGAATGATCTCTTCCAAATGATTGAGATAATCACGCGTGAATTCCTCTTCTGAAATATTCGGGTTCGCACGATGAAAGGTGGAACGATAGCGATACGGGTCGAGGAAGTGAACAATCCCTGTCATCAAATTCGGCTCCCATGCCACGCGGCGTGGGTCACCAGTGGCGGCCATCGCCCCAGCGGATGCGCCATGATAGGAACGATAGCGGGACAAAATCTTATGGCGTTTTGTATAACCACGTGCAAGTTTGATGGCATTCTCATTCGCATCCGCCCCACCGAGGGTGAAGAGAACCTTGCTCAACGCACCTTTGGGTGTAACTTCAGCCACAGCCTTGCTCGCAATCGCGCGGATTTTCGTGGCCATGCCTGGCGCGGCATAGGGCAATTCCGCAGCTTGGTCCTGTATAGCTTTGATCACGCGCTCATTGCCGTGACCAATATTGACACACATCGTCATTGAGTTGAAATCGAGGTAGCGCTTATCGTCCACATCCCAAAAGTACACACCTTTGGCTCGTTTCACTGCAATCGGGTTTACTTTGGCTTGCGCAGACCACGTCCAAAAGACATGTTCCTTGGAGAGCGGGAGAATTTCATCATCGGGAAGGTCAAACATGGAACCTCATTTTTGATTTACGATTTTCGATTGATGGTCGAGTAACCCCAAGTGTTTTCCGAGGGGTGTATCGAGGCCACGATTTGTAAATTATAATCCCGCGTTCTATGAATACCTTTCCGTTCAAACGCATCGTTGTAATCGGCACGACATCTTCGGGCAAGTCCACTTTGGCAGAGCGGCTTGCCAATAAACTCGATCTGGATTTCGTTGAGTTGGATGCATTGCATTGGGAACCAAACTGGAAGGAAGCAGAGCTTGAAGTGTTCCGAAAGCGCGTCGAAACAGCGACCAGCTTACAGCACGGTCAGAGCGGCCATTCATCAGGTTGGGTGGTGGCGGGAAATTATCATGTCGTGCGTGATTTGATCTGGCCCAAGGCACAAGCAGTCATTTGGCTGGATTATCCATTTCATATCGTGTTCTGGCGGATGCTCATCCGCACAATCCGCCGCGCAGTGACTCAGGAAGAATTGTGGAATGGCAACCGCGAGACATTTTTGGTGCATCTAAAATTTTGGTCAGAGGATTCTTTATTCAACTGGCTATTCAAAACCTATTGGCGGCGTAAACGCGTCACCCCGCTTTTACTTTCCCAGCCTGAACATGCACATTTGAAATTAATTCATTTCAAACATCCGCGCGCAACGGAAGAATGGATGAACCACGTAGGTCACGCTTGCAAAGTCCCAGATGGGAAAGCGTGATATCACTTCTTTATCCACGCAACAATTTGCATCAACCCCAGCAAAGTTACACCCAGCAGGAAAATTTCCCATTCCAAAGTTATCTGCCCCCATAACAACATTAATATGGATGCAAATAACAAACCGCCGAATGCGAAAAAGCTGACCCGCGCAATATGACGCCGCTCCACACCCCTGACGTCATCACGCGCAGTCATAAGGTACAGTTTTTCTCGAAGCTCCGTCATATCCCATGCAAACAACGCAAAGATCGCACTGCTGAACATCCAGCCAATTTGAAAATTTAGCAGCAAACCGATGATGGCAAGCAATAGGCAAAAGAATAATCCCAGCGATGAAAACCATTTCCAACCGCGCCAGTAGGATGCCAACCACAAAATTCCAAAAGCGATGATCCACGGTACAAGGCCATTGAGTCCCGTGCCTGCATATCCCCACGCAAGCGAACCCACGCCGATGACAATACTAAATATAAGCGCAATGATACTCAAGAGATTCTCCGCAAAATATCTGAACGCATTTTATCATCTGAAAAGAACCTGCATGATATACTACCGAAACTATCCAAATTATGCCTTCGCGAATCGACATCATCCTTAACATCCGCCCCGATGAACGCCGCAACGTATATCTCATGCTGGCACAATATTTTTTCATGGGCGCCGCCATGCTCTTCGCGCAAACCATCTCCATGCCTTTGTTTTTGGAATATTGGGATGCCTCCGCCATCCCTTTTACATACATCGGCATCGCAATTGTTGTCTCATCCATCACGGCTGTATTTCTAAAAATATCCGAACGCGTCACGCTTGCAAAGTGGCTCTGGCTGACCGTCTTATTTATTTCAGTCATCACACTTGTTCTACGTGCGGGTCTCGCAGTTGCCCCATCTAAATGGCTGGCTCTGTTCCTCCCCATCTGGACTCAAACTCTCATCAACCTGGCCGTACTCGCCTTCTGGACCCTCGCCGCTGACATCTTCGATGTGCGTCAGGGCAAACGCCTTTTTGGTTTGCTCAATGCAGGTTCGTGGCTTTCGTATGTTGTCGCAGGCCCATTCACGGGGACTCTCGCAAAACTGCTCGGCACAGAAAATATTTATTTTGTAGTTGCCATTTGTTTATTCATTGCCTTGCTCATTCAGGGTGTTATCTTGCGTGGTGTAAAAAAACCGAAGGCGCAATTTATAGACTCTGCCCCACAAGCACAACCTCCCACCAGCGCATTATTCCGCAACCGTTACATTCTGCTGGTCTTCGCAATTGCCGCGATCTGGCGCGTGGCGTATTTTGTGATGGATGCCATCTTCTACAACATGACCTCCATTCAATATCCCAACACCGCCGAGAGCGCAGGCTTCATCGGCGGATTTTTTAGCATGGTCGGTTTGCTCGGCTTTATCACAGATACTTTTCTGACAGGCCGCATCATCAGCAAATATGGATTATGGGCTGGATTGCTGACCACGCCAATTGCCTTGATCCTCTCAATGAGCGGATTCGCATCCATAGGCATCTTCGCCTCTTCCTGGACCTTGGGCCTGTTCTGGTTTGCAATAGCAGGGAAATTTAACAACGAGGGACTCGGCTTCACCCTCGATCAGTCTGCTTCATCCATTTTGTATCAACCCATTTCAGACGCGATGCGCCCGAAAGCCCGCGCCATTGGCGAGGGGATCATCCAACCTGCGGCGATTGGCATCGCAGGTTTATTACTCACCTTACTTTCTAATATTTTAAAATTTGATGCGATCCAACTTTCATTTGTTTACATCCTGCTCGCAGTTGGCTGGCTCTTGTTGAGCGTTGTACTTGCAAACGCTTACCCCAAACAACTTGTGGAAGCCATCAACAAACGCCGCCTCAAACGTGAAGACTTGATCAACGTGGAAGAGATCAACACGCAGATATTGATCAAAAGTCTAAAAAGCCAGCACGAAGGGACAGTCATCTACTCGCTGGATTTACTGGAAGAACTCAATCACCCCAAGCTAAAAAGTGAATTGATTCCTTTATTGGGTCATGCCTCGTCCAAAGTCCGTGTTTCCGTGTTGGAACGGATCGAAAGACTCAAACCTGCTGAAGCCCGCCAGGATCTTCCTGGGCACATCAAGAAAGAAGACTTGCCCCAAAACCGAACAGCAGCCGTGCAGGCATTTTCTGCGTTGACAGCAGAAGATGTCAACTTGATTCTCCCGTATTTGAATTCAAGCAATTCGGCAGATACCTTTGGCGCGCTAGTGGGATTATTAAAATATGGCGGCGAAAACGGCATTTCCATTTCACGTGAAAAGTTGGAGAAACTGGCAAGCCATAAGTCTCCGCAAAATCGGGTATTGGCGGCACAGGCGCTGAGGAAGTTTGGGTCATCGGGTTATGATGATGTGCTTGAAAAACTATTGGATGATGAAGAAACATCCGTTCGGCGTGAGGCTTTGCTGGCAGTTGGGAAAATCCAGAGTAAAAATCTTTGGCCAAAGGTAGTGGATGCGCTCACCCATCAACACACACGCGATGCCGCCGCAAAAGCACTGGAAGCAGGCGGCGAATCCGCTTTGCCGCTTATCGAAAGCGGATTGGCAAACAAGGACTTTCCAAAAGCTGCGCGAATCAAATTGACACGCATTTGCGGGAACATTCGCGGAGAGGCTGTGGCGAATCTGCTGCTGGCTCATATCGCCGTCCCTGAGAATGACTTACGCGAAGCGGTGCTCTCGGCATTGAGCGAATGCGGCTTTAGCGCTGGCAATGTCAATGGTGAGATTCAGGCTCAGGTTAAGAATGAAGCGGCGGATGTACGGGTGTTGTACTCTGCTTTGCGGGAGATAGAATCAGAAGATGGGATGAGTCTTGCGGCGCAGGCCATCCGCATTGAACTCAAACATGCGCGCGAAAGATTATTTTATTTACTATCGTTCATCCATGATCGCAAAGCCATCCTGAATGCGCGACGAATTATCAATCAACGCAATGAAGCGAAACTGTCTTATGCTATTGAGACGCTGGATACGATTTTGCCGCGCGACATCAAATTAATTATGGTGCCGCTTGCAGAAGAACTTCACGGAAAAGAAGTTTGCAAGAAAATTGGCATTAATGAAACGATTTCACTACATGAACTTGTGGAGTGCTCGCAAGGTTGGCTGAAAATTTGCGCGCACGCGATGATGAAAGGAAAGGCTGAGATGCATTCAACTGTTGAAAAAGTTTTGATCTTAAGATCGGTGAATTTGTTCAAGACAACACCCGATGATGCGCTGGCAGAATTGAGCGAGATCATTAGTGAGATGGAAGTGCCTGCGGGGACGAACATTGTGGAAAAGGGCGAACAAGGCAGCAGTATGTTCATTATCGTGAATGGTAAGGTGGCGGTGATGGATGGTGAGCGGGTGTTGAATACGCTCGGCGAGCGCGCTGTCTTTGGCGAGCTGGCACTGCTGGATACCGAGCCGCGCAGTGCGACCATCCGCGCGACGGAAGATACGTTGTTGTTTCGACTCGACCAGGAACCGTTCTATGAATTGATGTCTGATCGGGTTGAAGTGGCGATGGGCACCATCCAAATGTTGACGGGGAATCTGCGGGCGCGGGTACGGGAGGTGATGGAGTTGCACGCGGAAAAGGGATGAAGAATGAAGGCTGAATCTGATTGCAATGGTGTTTTGCACCAAAAAGCAATTGAGGGAATGAAGCTGTTTAACGAAGGGAAATTCTTCGAGGCGCATGAAGAGTTGGAGGCGGCCTGGAAGGATGAGATTGGCGAAGTGCGCGAGTTGTATCGGGGGATTTTGCAAATCGCAGTGACGTATCTGCACATCACACGCGGGAATTATGATGGTGCGGTCAAGGTTTATGGGCGAAGCATGAGATGGCTGAAGAATTGGCCTGAAGTTTGCAGGGGAATTCAAGTGAGGAAATTAAGAGACAATGCCGAACGGGTGATGAAAGAAGTGGAAAAGTTGGGGAAAGAAAATATTCATGAATTTGATAAATCCCTTTTCAAGCAGATTATATGGAATGCCGCCGAGGATGGCGGCGAGAGCAGAAAAACTTGGATCTGTGATCGCTGTGGCAGCGAGATGCACGAGAAGAATTGCAAAGTTAGCTGCCCCAATTGCGGGAATCGTTTTGATTGTTCTGATCTGAATATTTATTTTGATTGAGAATACGCGCCCTCACCCTAACCCTCTCCCGAAAGGAGAGGGGACTCCCTTCCCCTTCGGGGGAAGGGTTGGGGATGAGGGATTATTCGTGACTGCGTAAGCGATAGACCAGTGCGCTAATTCCCCAGATACCCAAAAGAGCAAGCAAAGCCGCTGCGCCAAATGTCAATGTGACGTGGATGCGGGTTGCGGCAACATAACCCGCCACACTCAAGCCGATCACAAGACCAAGGCGTGCCAAATGGGCGCGTTCCATTTTATGTGCATCCTGCGGGCTATCCGTCATTTGCAGGCGCTGGAAAAATTTGGTCAAGTCCCAGGCAAGCAGGGAAAATATCACACCTGCCAGGGCCAGCCAGGGGGAAACGCCCACCCAAAGGCAGGCTAGTGAAATGATCGTGAAAATTGCAAACACAAGCCCGGAGAAGCGGTGCAAACCACGCATAAAAAGGACGATCCAGGCCACGCCTAGTAGTGCAACAGTTATGGCGGAGGAAATGTAATCCTTTGCGAGCAGTCCAGCCGCCAGGGCAGCAGTAGAGGCAAAAATCGACCCGTAAATCAGAAAACGTGTCATTTGCCCACTCCACGCTGGATGGCGTGTAAAAATGCGGCTGGACGGCTCAGAGAGGCGCGTACAGCCTGTTCAAACGGAAGCGCCACATCCCAACTGACAATTGGTACGCCGGCACGACGCAGTTCGCGCAATAAAACCTCGCGCTGAAGCCTTGCAATGCGGGCGGCAAGTTTCACCGAGGGACGGTCTCCAAGCCCACGTGCCTCAAAGGAAACTGGGTCCGGGCTGATGACCATCAGTTGGTAGCCGCGTGCGCGCAATTGCATCAACAGGGACGCGTCACCCGCACCCAGAGGACTGATGAGAATGATCTGCGAGTTGGGCGGAAATAGTTTGCGCGGAATCACTAACGAATTGAAATTCTGGCTTTCCCCCGTCTCTGCCAGGGAAAGGTCCTGCATGATTCTTTCGCGTTGACGTTTTCCATAGCCGGGCGAGGTCCATTTATTGCGTTTGCCAAAAATGAAGAGGCCAACCCGATTCCCTTCTGAAAGCAGGGAAGATGATATAGCCACCGCAGCCAGCACAGAATCTTCAAAGATGGAACGTCCGCTGCTGAATTCATTGAGGCGCCGCCTGCCATCCAGCACGATGCCGACATCCGCAACGCGCTCCTGTTCATATTCATTGGAATAAAGTACATCGCCTTGTTTCGCCGAAGCACGCCAGTTGATGTGATGCGGCGAATCCCCCACCTGATATTCACGCAGGCCGAAGAACTCGATTCCTGTGCCGCCTTGATGTGCGGGAATGACTCCCGAATACACACGCGTCTGGCGAGGCTGAATGGCAATATGTCGGACGCGAGCCACTGCGGGTAGTACGAGCAACTGTCCGCGGGTGGGAAGAACCGCGCGTTTGACCATCAATCCCAAACTATCTTCAGCAATCGCTTTGATTTCTCCAAAGAAATGACTGCCGCGTCTGCCGCGCAAAACATAAGACCATGAAATGCTTGCGTGTGCAGGCAGGTTTACTAATCTGCTTGACGAACCTTCAACAACTTTGAGGAAAGCGGGCAGCGGATCGTAAAGCAAAACCTGCTCCAATGCCCCGCCATGATTTGTGATTTTCAATTCAACGGTGACTTGATCGCCAGGCGCGATTCTTTCCGCGCTGATAGTGCGTTCGGCGGAAAGATTTAGTTCTTCTGGCCCGCGCCATAACCCCGCCAATAAATACAAAACCAAAGGCAGGGCCAGCGCCACCATTGCCCCATTCAACGTGCCGACGCCAGCAAGAATGACGAGGTAGATTAAGGCTGCCAACAGAGCGATACGACTCATTTAATTCCTCAAACCTCTTGTATAGGTAATTGTAGGGCAGGTTTGTAACCTGCCAAATTATATTTTTCAAAAAGCGTCAGGCTGCAAGCCTGACCTACAAGCGACTTTTGCAAGAGGCCTCTTAGAGAGCGTTTTGATATTCGTTTTTAACCACAGATGAACGCAGATAAACTGGATTTAAAAGCGATTCCACCACGTGTTTTATCAAAAATCGGTGTTCATCCGTGTTTATCTGTGGTGAATTCTGATTTATTAAACACTCTCTAAAAGGTTTATGCGCCGATAGCTTAAGGGCATTAGCGAAGATTAGCGGATTCATTACGCTCCCGCAACCACTGGCACAGCAACTTTTCTCAAGACATCGCTAATCACCACAGAGGTGATATCCCGCGCCACCCAGTACTCCGGCAAAAGAATGATTCGATGAGAAAGGATGGGGCCAGCAAAACGCTTAATATCATCGGGCAAAATAAAATCACGTCCATTCAAGGCGGCATGAGCGCGCGCCATTTTCAAGAAAGCCAGTGAAGCACGCGGGCTTGCTCCCACCGCCACGCGGCGGTCATTGCGGGTTTCATGCACAAGGCGGGCGATATATTCCTCAAGATCAGGATCAACATGCACAGACTCAACGGTTGCGCACATCTTGATCAACTTTGCGGCAGTGGTTACCGATTTCAACTCCACTTCATCCTGGCGGCGTGTATGGCGGCGATTCAAAATTTCCTTTTCTTCCGCCACATCGGGATAACCAATTGAAAGTTTGAGCATGAAGCGATCCAATTGCGCTTCAGGCAAAGGGAACGTGCCTTCGTATTCAATTGGGTTTTGAGTTGCCATCACCAGGAAAGGATCGGGCAAAGGCATGGTCTCGCCTTCAAGAGTTACCTGTCCCTCTTGCATGGCTTCGAGCAATGCCGATTGTGTTTTGGGCGACGCACGGTTGATCTCATCCGCAAGTACGATGTTTGAAAAGATCGGGCCCTGCCGCAATTGAAAACGGTTGTGAGTGCGATCTAATACATAGCTGCCAGTAATATCACCGGGCAAAAGGTCAGGTGTAAATTGAATGCGTTTGAAATCGAGTCCCAACACGGCGGCGAATGAACGAGCGATCAAAGTTTTGCCAAGCCCGGGGTAATCTTCCAACAGCACGTGTCCGCCCGCCAGCACCGCAGACATGATCATCTCCAACACACTGCGTTTGCCAACCACCGCCCGCTCCACTTCATTCATTACCTTTTGCGAAGCCGCCGCAACATCGTTGATCTTACTGTTCATGTTTGATCTCCATTTGCTCCTCAAGATAATCCACCACTTGTTCCAATTCAATGTCGAGCGGGTTGGATGTACTTCTCAACAAAATTCCATCAGGCGCATAATCCGCGTAGGATGTACTCACCCCCGCATCCAGAAAAGCCTGTACTTTCTTTGATGGCAGCGGAATTCGGCCCGAAGCAGTTTGTTGAATTGTCTGCTGGACTTTGCCCAAGAGGTTGGCGATCTGCCATTTGAAATAGATTCCGCGGTGTCTTTCCTCGATGTATCCCGCCATCGCTTCCACCGCGCCGATAATTGGTGAGCTGTCCTGCGGGCTTGATTCTTCGCTGAAGCGTTTTCCATAAAAACTTCCTACTGCAATGTAGAGGATCAAGATCAATAAAAATAACCATAATACCTGTTGAGGGATCACCTGTCCGAGAATGTTCACAGACCAAACCAGATATGCGCCGAATCGAACTACTACGCCAGCCACTGCATGGCGCAAGGGAAATAAAATAATTGCGATCAAAATCAATAAGGCGATGGAAAGAAGCGGCTTCCAGGCCTTTAGGGTCTCGCTTCGCATGCCGTCAGAATGCTGGTCAGACAATGCTTGGCCTCCTTGATCTCCTCCGCGCTGACATTCTGCCCCCCATAGCGGACTTTCTCGAACACCTGCGTCAATCCATTGATGGCTTCGCTGGGTAAGCCTGCTCTTTCAAGTTTCTCCGCAAACTCAGTCGGAGTCATTGCCTCGTCACGGGTAATACCTCGGTGTTCATTCACTGCCGCATTCATACGCACATAACTACGGATGATGACATTTCTGGATTCTTTGTTTTTGGAAAGGTCGTTCAATGCGGAGCGGGCAATTTCAGCGATCTCTTCCAGCCCTGTTTTTGGCTGAAACCAGCGATCTACAAAGCGATTGAAGAGAACAATGGCAACCGCGCTAATTCCAACAGCGATCAACGATATGATCCAAAACTCCCACTGTGATGAAACTTGCGGTTGAGTGAAAGCTTGCGGTTCTCCGTTCGAGCCTGGCACAGGTGTAAGAGATTGTTCGTCCCCAAATAATGACAAGTTGTTTCGAGCCATACGTCCCAGGACGAGCATTACAATAAAAGCGAATCCTAAAAGGCGGGCAAGTTGTGAGATCAAGCTCTTGGTGGTCTGCGGGCGGATAGGCCCGAGCATGACCAGAAACAACACAATGAACATGCCAACTACAAAATATCGAAACCATGAATATTGAGTTGTATCTTGTGAATCTCCAGTATTTGAAAGCCTGAAAAAATTCTCAACCACCTCCATGCGCGGCTGATCGAATTTCATTCCGCTCAAACCCGAGGCAAGGACGACCAACCCGATCAGCGCGGCAAACGCCAACAGGAGTATCCATGTTTTACCGTTAAAGAGGGATTTCATAAGGTTACCTGAGTTATTTTACCAAGAACTTGTTTAGCGACAGACCGCCTGTAGTAGGGTTTTTCTAAAAGTGCGCTCTGGTATACTGCCAATCAAAAATCAGGAAAAGAATCCCATGTCTACTTTTACAAACAAAATTGCTCTTGTTACAGGTTCAGGGCGCGGAATTGGTAAAGCCATTGCCCTGCACTTCGCCCAACATGGCGCAGATGTGATCGTCAATTTCTTTCGCAACCGTACACCCGCCGAAGAGACAGCCCGTGAAGTGGAAAAATTTGGCCGCCGCGCATTACTTGTCAAAGCAGACGTGGGCGACATCGATGACATCAACCGTCTCTTCGATGAAGTCGAAAAGGAATTCGGCGGGCTGGATATTCTTGTCCACAATGCAGCTTCGGGCTACAATCGCCCCGCTATGCAGCAGAAACCAAAAGGCTGGGACTGGACGATGAATATCAACGCCCGCGCTTTATTATTTGCTGCACAACGAGCAACAACTCTTATGGAAAAACGCGGTGGAGGGAAAATTGTCAGTATTTCGAGCGCGGGGTCTGTGCGTGTGCTGCCTGACTATGTTGTGGTCGGCGCAAGCAAAGCGGCTTTAGAATCGCTGACCCGCTATCTGGGTGTCGAGTTGATCTCAAAGGGAATCAATGTCAACGCTGTGTCACCAGGCATTGTTGAGACAGATGCGTTGAATTACTTCACGTCCATGGGCAATCAGGATCAAATCCTGCAAAAATTTATCGAGCAAGTCCCCGCAGGTCGTCTTATCACCCCGGAAGAAGTTGCAGGAGTCGTCGAGTTTCTATGTTCCCCATCTGCATCCATGATCGTAGGTCAAACCATCGTAGTGGATGGCGGGTACACATTGCCAATACCACAATGATCATTCGGGCTCAGGGAACGGGCATTGGAGAGCAGGCTGAGGCGAACGCAAATAGACATACTCTGGCTCCGATAAGATAAAGACGGCTATGGCGTCCAAGTGTAACTCGTTCTTGCAACCTATCACTACCACATCTGCCGCGTGGAAATTAAACTTAGGTTTGTCACCCGCGATAATCACACTCTGTTGACCAGTATCAAACGGCCCTATTGTTAAAAATACAAGGCGCGGATAATCAAGCCGCACATAGGGATAATGCCGATCCATCTCCCCCTGCCCCGCACGATAAAAGCGTGGATAAAGCAGCCTGCCAACAAGCATATCCGCCTGTGGGTTAGCTAGAAACGTTGAAAGATCATTCTTGCTAAAACTGGTTTGCTCGAGCATCCCCTTTTGTTCCAACATATCAAGCGTTTCATCCACTGAAGAAGCCTGATACCGCCTTTCAAAAGGCAATTCGGCAATCGGAACTAATGAACCGATCATAAATATTATTACAAAAGCGAAAATAACTCTGGGATAGCTGAAAGGAATTTCCGCCTTAGCTTCAGACGGTAAATTCTGAAAAGTCAAAATAACCCCTGCCTTACGCATTGCCCAGGCTGCAACCTGCAAAAGACCAGCCATGTAATAAACACAAATGATCCAATCCACCGGGGTAATATATCGTCCACCGGATGTAAGCACCAAAGCGTTAGACAATATATAAACCAGAAAAACTGCCGCAGGTAGAAGGCCAATAAATCTGTTACGCTCCCATGCAGCCCCCACTCCCAAGGAAACCATGGCCAGGTTTATCGCAATAAAAACACCCTGGGTTATGCCAACACCTCCCCCTGTCCAACCTGCTCTCCAAAAAGGCACGCCCTCTTTTATGATGTTCCACAAATCATCAAGCGTGAAAGATGTTGGCAGAAAAAGCACGGATGTGATTAAATTGTGAAAAAAGTGATTGACAATATTACAAACGCGAGTATTACACTCACCGATCTCCAATGGATACGCGGCATGTGATCTTAATATTTCTCCAGAAGCAATTCGAGCACGCGAATCTCGAAGGCTGGAACCCATGGAGGGCGTGGGTGGAAGATATGTGTCCCCGTAACGCGCTCGAAGGATTAGTTGGATGCGTGCATAATACATATAGAACATGGGCAGGCCCATCGAGCGGTTTCGGATCTCCCAGGGCGTTGTGGCAGCAAGCATTCCAAATATAAACGCCAGGGAGCCAATTACCCGATAATTCCAGCGAGGCCGTACCCCAAATAACAACACGTAAACTATTATGAACGGCACGAGCAAAAGTACGTGAATTCTGAGCATTAACGTCAGGCCAATGATACCGCCTGACCAGACTGCAAAGTTGACCCCGGCTGGTTCTTTCAACCACTTAAAAACAAACAGTATAAGCAATGCAATGCCAATTGCAGTAGGGAAATCTGTCAATATCATTTTTGGGCTGGCAAGATCAATCCAGGTGGCAGATGCAAGCGAATTCACTCCGCGCAGTAAAATCAATATCGCCGCTGAGACGCCTAATGCGCGGCTATGTAATTCCCTGACCAGCAGATACACGATTACCGGAAAAACCGCATAAATAATGGCCTGGGCAGTCAGGATTTGTTCCATGTCTTGGCCGAATAAAGTATGCAGGTATGTTAAAAAAGCACTATAAAGTGCGCGATCAAAAAACTGATTATTAAAAAGTCCCTGTCCGATCAAAGCAAATTGACTCCCCGTATCAAACGTTGCGCTGTCTGAATATGGATAAAGAACATTTTTAGCCGTGTCCGGCATAAAGAAATTTGGAAGTAACGGTTCGCGCGCCCAGAGCCAGGCCGTTATCAGAAAAATCACAATACAGATAAGCCACTCAGATGCTTTTGTATCGTTCCGTTTGGCTGTGGTGTCCATCCACATGACGAACATGCCCACCAACAGCGAGAACAAGATTTGCAATCCCATCACCGGCACGCCAGTGCCATACCAATAATCTCCGGGGTGGCGAACGCCAATACCGGTGAGAACAACCAGCGCTCCCGTAAGAAGAGATAGCCCAAAAACGATGAGGGCTATCCTAACTGCAGTCCTGTTCATTAGGATGATCGTCTTAATTGATTCCTTTCCACGCTCGAACAGGATTAAAAGCATCGTGGCCGCGCTGACAACTGCAAGCCACACAATGACAGCTTTCAACTGGATGGCATATCCCGCCATATTCCCTGAAAACCGATACAAGGGCCAAAATAATACTATCCAACATATTAAAAAAAAGATGAGGGCAATCCCTAGTATTGTCGCATTGATGGCCTGGTTATTAAACGCAACATCCCACAAATGGCGCGGCCATTCGGGTTTCTGAGCCAGCTTCGTGGTCAACATGGTGAAAATCAGAAATAATAAGAGAAGGCCAACTCCAAGCAGGACTCTTTCCAACGAGTAACCCAAAAAGAAAGCATTGCTTGACTCTGACCGTGAACTCAGCACTGACAAAAGAGTGAATAATGCCCCACACGCTAAAAATCCAGCATAAAAAACCAGTACAAAGTGGGGCTGGTGCCATTGGCGGAGGTATTCAATCATTTTGCGCACGGGTATTTGTTTCCTATTGGTCATCCAGGGTAGGCCTTCGCTCCAACCACAACAAAACTATTATCCCGCAGAAGATTGTTAATAAAAAGAAAATCATGGCAATAAATGGGGGTAGGTAAAGGGTTAGAAAAGCAAGGAAGCTGATGGTCAGCGCCGCTACGTGAGTGATTAACACGGAAAATCGCGGAGAAAAACCCAGTGCAATCAGACGATGGTAGGTATGATCACGCCTGCCACTCCCCACAGCCTGTTTTCTCCTGATACGAGATAAAACCACAAGCGTTGTATCGAAAATCGGAACGCCCAGTAACATGATCGGCACAATCCAGGAGGATTCGGGATCACGATTTAGGGGATTATACATGATGCTAAATGAAGCAAGTAAAAAGCCCAGCGTTTGCGCCCCTGAATCACCAAGAAAGAATTTGGAGGCCGTTTTATTCCAAAAATACAGCCCTGTGCAAATACCTAGCAGGACCGCAGACCAAACTGTAAGCGCAGTCTGATCCGATAATTTCGTCGCACCAAGAAAAAAGGCGAAGGCAATCACACCAAGCCCGGCCACAATTCCATCCATACTGTCTATCATATTCAGGGCATTTGTGATTCCAATTACCCAAAACAGCGTAATGATAATATTTAGTAACTGGGCAACTGCTGGAGATATATGCCAAACATCGGAGAGAATAGTAATAAATTGGACCTGAACCTCAAATGAGATCAAAATGGCTACTGCAATAAGTTGACCCATCAATTTAGGCCAGGCTGATAATCCTTTATAGTCATCCCATACGCCAAAGAGAAATATCACCGCGGCCCCAGTGAATACTACGAGAATTTCGCGGCCGAGCCACGGTCGAAGGATAAATGCAACAACAGCGAGCGTCACCGCCAGCAAAAGGCCGCCTGCCAGTGGAGTAGGGTTCATATGTGTTTTGTGGGAAGCGGAACCAGGGATATCCATTAAATTAAATCGCTTTGCCAATAATGCAGCGGGGTATCCCAAGATCATACTTATCAGAGCACTTATTACGAGAGAAAAAAATGGATTATCCATGGGGGGCCGTATCACGAAATTCCTATTCACAGGATTTTATAGCGCCGCTGCCTATTTCTTCCACTATCGCAAGGAGACAGCGGGCAAATAGCACGCATATTTGTATAACCAGCAGGGCATCAACTAAGGAATGCAAACATATTATTCAAACTTGATATCAGTCCAAATTATAGCCCGCCATTGAGCAATTGAAGATAAAGTTTTAGGGTTTGAGCAATAATGTGGCGATCACTAAAACGTTGCTCCACCAGCAATCGTCCTTGTTCACCCATTTTACCTCTCAACGGCTGATCCATAAGAAGCCTTGCCAATGCGGACGCTAATGTATCTGGATCATTGGGGGGCACCAGCAAACCGTTGACTCCATCTTGGACAACATCGCGACAACCGGGCACATCCGTTGCCACAATGGGTTTTCCACAAGCCGCTGCTTCTAGTAGAACAGTCGGGATGCCCTCACCCAGGCTGGGCAGAGCTACCAGATGGCAAGCGGCAAACACAGTGCGCATATCTGCTTTCCAGCCCCACCACTCCACTATACCTTCATCCACCCATTTTTCCACCACTTCAACGCCGATACTAGCTGGATTTCCAGGATCGGTTTCACCGACCAAAATACAGCGCACATCCATCTTTTGTTTGAGGAGGCGGGCCGCATCAACAAATGTCCCAACGCCTTTATCCCACAACAAGCGGCCAGCCATCAATACGGTTGGGATTCCATCCGGTTCAGGTGAGGAATAGTAATAGTCTGTATCTACCCCCACGCCCTCGATAACGAAGGAATACTCCGGGCGAACAAGGGCTTCATCCAAAAAATATTGACGATCGGTTTGATTCTCGAAAATCGTTGCACCACCACCCGCATTGAGCATTAAGCGATAAGTCCCCTTGACGAAAGGTTTTAGCACCATCGCCCTTAGATCACGGCCCAAAAACACATAGCCGCGTCCGGTAATGGAACGAACAACAGCCGGCAATTTAACCAGCCTGGCAGCCAATGAGCCGTAGAGTACAGCCTTGATGGTATGCAAATGTACAAGGGAGGGATTTTCATGTTGAAAAATACGAATCAAATCAAAAACACTATTAATTTCCCCAAGCGGGTTGATTGTCTGACGGCCCACAGACCATTCCAGCCAGCGGAATCCCTCCGCTTTAATCTCCTGTACATATTGCCCGGCTGGAGAAACAAATACCACATCCATCCCCTGTGTGCGCAGGTGTTTTGCCAGCAAAAGGCGAAAACGATAGAGATACCAATCAGTGTTTGCAACAAGGAGGATTTTGGTCATTCATCTCTTCAACGCAAGGCGGCCTGTTTCAGCAAAGCGAGCAACTGAGGCGCTGTGACTTCCAGATCGTACTCTTTTTCAACTTTTTTTCTGCCTGCGATCCCCATTTTTATTCTCGCTTCGGGGTTATCACGAAGATATTCCAAGGCATATATCCATTCATTTTCAGAGGTGGCTAAAAAGCCATTGACCCCATACTCAATAATCTGACTATTAATCCCCACCGGAGAGGCCACAACGGGCAACCCAGCAGCCATATATTGAATCAATTTATAACCACATTTTCCCTTTTCAAATGGGCCATCAGGAAGAGGCATGATCCCTACATCGAACTGCTGTACAACAGCAACTTCAGTCTCTTCGCTCCAGGGGAGAATCGTTTTCGGAATCTGAGGCAATAAATCGGTCCCACCCGCGCCGATCAATACAACTTCTGTTTGGCCTTCATAGACAAGGGTTTCCAAGGATGATTGAATTGCACCCAAGAATGGCGAGGTGACCGGTGAGCCGATCCATCCAATAACAAATCGAGATTTGATTGTTTTTTTAGGTTGAATATATCGCAATCCATCCACAACGCTGGGCAAGTATACCACCCGCTTTGCACCTGCCTTGATGGCGCGTTCCTTCAAATAATCATTTCCCACAATCACAAGAGCCGCATCACGCATAACCCGATCTATTTTTTTTCCGAGAAAAAACCGAACCAACACGTTTTGGTGCTGGTCATAACGATGAAAGACTGCATCATCGTAATCAACGACATAAGGGATATCCATTTTCTTAAGGAACATTTCACCCCAGGCAGGGAGCCAAGGCAAGAGTTCCTTCTCCAACCAGACTAGATTAAAAGAGCGGCTTTTTATTAACCAGCGAAGTCGTTTCAGGTATGCGGATATGATTAGGTTCAGATTTTGTCGTTTTTTCTCATACAATCTTTGCACATAATCATCGTTGAGAAGAGGAGCAACGATGATCTCAATGCCATGGGCAGTCAGGTAGGGAATATATTGATAAAAACGCACCCGGCTGCTGGAGCCAAGTCGTTCATAACGAGTAAAGGTGAGGATATGCATTAGAGTCTTTTTTCAATCGCCTTTTTCAGCACACGCCGAAGTTGATACTCGCGGACAAAAGGCTTGAACCAGCCATGTTCCATGGACCTGACCAGGTCCGAAGGTCTAACGCAGCGATGGTTTTGTATCTCCCGCCGTTTATGGAGCGAGGTCAATAATCCACGCACTGCATCCCCTTTCGCTCGCCATAAAACCCCTCCCCGTCCCAAAAAAGTGTAATAGCATAGATATACTAAACTCGTCATGATATGCAATGGCAAGTATAGCCAAATGTATGGGAATGGCATGTTAGCAAAAAAGATCCATACAAGATTGCGGTGTGAATAATAGAAAGCAAAATCGCTTCGCACACCTAGTGTTCCTGACCCAATATGCTCCACAACTGCATCAGCCACATATAATGCTCGATAACCTGCCAAACGCAATCGAAATCCCAGATCAACATCTTCATAATAACTGAACAGGTCTTCGTCAAAGCCACCCACTTCCAGAAATGCTTCATGGGAGTACAATGCTGCGGCGGCACAAGGGCTGAATATCTCAGTTGATTCCCCGCCGTAATGGTCTGCTGGATAACCAAGATAACGTCTCCACGCAAATCCGCTGATGTGATAGACATCCCCTGCACCATCCAGATAATGCACATCACTGGCTTGAATCTGGCGCGACGAAAAACTGGAGAACTCTGGTTTTTTTTTAGCCGCTTCGATTAATTTTGATAACCAATCAGATGCAGGAAATGCATCGGAATTCAGCAACGCCAGCCAACGTCCCCGAGCGAGGCGCGCCCCAATATTGTTTGCGGCAGAAAACCCCATATTCTCACTTAATCCATGGATATGAAGATCAAGCGATGGGTATCTTTCCTTCAACCCATTCAGCGTCCCATCAACAGAGCCATTATCCACAAGAATAACCTCAAAATCCTGAAAAGACTGTGCCAAAAGATGATTTAGGCAGTCGGCCAGATATTTCTTGCTATTCCAGGCAACGATAATTATGGAGACAAGGGGAAGAGGTTGCATTGTTTATAACTGATGCTTATTATTTAGGTAGGTCAAAAATCGTGTCATTTGCAAAAATACACTCTTCCAAATTAGAAGATTAGCCCTTATATATTTCTATTAAATAATTACTATTTTCAACTAATAGTTTTCCGCAATTTTCCAAAGTATCAGCATATGAAAGCAGAGCTCCTGCAAAGTATTCCATAAGGGATTTACCATTCAGCAGACTCTGGGCTACCAAAAAAACCGCTTGTAGTAAAGAAACTGCCAACGGCAAAACATCCTAGATCAAGCTGTCCGGTGGTAAATTTAACAAACAAATTTGCATCGCTAACTCGGAGCAAAGCGTATAAGTGGTGCACAATCACAAGAGAAGCCATAATAAATCTTAGAACATCGAAAGCATTGTTCTTTACGTGGTAAATCTCCAGAATTGACTTCTTAAAATTCCATATCTCTTTCATACTCAAACTCGCCTTATCAATAGGACCTCTCATCATTTAGATTCCTGCAATCAACCGGATAATATCTCTAGTTGCCGCTTCCTTGGAAATTGTAACCCCAATACTTTTCTGGATTTTTCCGATCTTACTAATCTGGGCATTTATCATGTCTAAAACTTCCTGTCGCCGGATACGGGAATCGAGATCATCAACCGGATTTCGTTGATAGACCTTTTCGTAGGCCGCCAGCGTTCTGTGCCGTTCAGTATATATGGAGTTTGTGCTATTAACATAATAACGGTATTCACAGACAACCTTTTTAACGTGGTGGAAAGGATAATCGGCGCTCAAGCGAAGTAGAAATTCGTAATCTTCCAACCTATCGAGAGACTCATCCCACAAACCAATTTTTTCCGTACATTCACGAGCATGCAACCAGGTGTGAATAGGTATATGGTTTTGAATGAGTAATTCCTTGCGACTATACTCCCAAGGTGTCACCGCCATTAATATTTCCGGGGTTATTTTTTTCTCGTCGAGAAACAGCGCACGATTGCAGTCACCATAAACAAATTTAGACTTATTTCTCTCCGCTGCCCGAAAAAGTTCCTCCAGATGCCAGGGGTACAAAATATCATCGTCGTCTAGGTAGGAAATCCATTTTCCTATACTATCTTGAAAGCCTCTATTTACCGCAGCCGTGCGCCCTTTTGAAATTTCATTGTGGACATATTTAATGGGGAATTGTGCCGCGAAAAAGTGCAACAAATTTGAAACGTCTTCTCCACCATCATTAACCAATACCACTTCGAAATCTCTGAAAGTCTGATTAGCCAAACTTGCAAGCGCCCTTTGGAGCAACAACGAGCGATCTTTAGTTCTGACGATAACACTCACGTTATCTTTTCTTGACATATTTGCGGGTAACAACTGGCGGGACGTAGTTGCAATTCTTCCGGCTTTTTTATAAAAACGCACTCTGTTTCTTCCCATATATTGATCGTGCGAAATTTTGTTGGACTTAAAGGTGGCGCTTCCATGATGGTACACAAAGGCATTTTTTGCTATGGCAAGCCGAAAACCAGCCATTCTGGCTCTTAAACAATAGTCATCATCCTCGAAATTCCCTTTTTCATAGCTTTCATCCAAGCCGCCGATAAGGTCTATGAGTTCGCGCTTTATCATCACACAGAAAAAAACAAGGCGGTTTGACTCGTACATCACATCAGTGCGGCCCGCAATGCTTTCTGCATATTGATTAAGAATATCTATATCCGGAGGAAGTTCCTTTGCGTTTTCGTCAATTTGAGGGCCCTCCCCTACATAGTTGGTAACAGGGCTCAAAATACCGATGGAAGAGTCGCTTCCCATCGCATCGATCAGATTGTCCAACCACCCATGCGTTACTATTGTGTCATTATTTAAGATAACAACGAACTCACCCTTGCTCTGACGAATACCATAATTAACAGCGGGGCCAAAACCCAGATTTCTCTCCATCCTAAATATCTGCAACGATGTGTTTCTTTCACTTTCGTCCTTCAGCCAGCGTGAAGTGTTGTCTTCAGATGCATTATCAATCACAATAATTTCATACTGTATACTCTGAACCTCCGGTGAAAGGCTATGAATACACTCCTTGGTTAATGAGAGCGCGTTAAAGACCGGAATGATAATACTCACAGCGGGACTAACCCCGGCTTCATTTTGAAAGCGCAGTACGTTTCTTAACACGTTATTCAGGGACAATTGGTTTCTGACCCTGGTTAATAACCCCGTAATACCCTCACCTCTCAGCACAAGTTGCACACGATAAATAAACCTCACAAGCCTATTTCCAAAAACGACTAGCCGTTCATATAATATTTGCATTTTTAGCACCTAATTCGAGGTAACACTTTATTGAGCACTTGCCCAGCGTCTTCTTTCAGTTTCCAACTGGGTACTCGAAAATAAGTAATCTTGCAAGAGTCAGTTTGAGTGCGTTGGAGGTTGTGAATTGCGGCAGTCAAGTTGAAACGCATGGCAAATCTTTTCTGCGATCACTTGCATCTGCAATTAGCCTAACGAGGAATAAATGGCACTTTAATCATTACGCGATCAATTTCCTGAGAGGATACAGTTCGCAATTGTTGAGCGTGTTTTCTTTTGCGGAGTACGGTGGGCAAAGCACGGAACGCATCCAACTGGGATTTCAAAATTATGCTTCTTTTTTTCCTGAGCAAAAATACGGCAGACACATAAATATTCATGAGCATGTGACGAGGCAGGTAAGCCCAAAGTAGGGAAGCAGGCATATCCTTGAAAAATGTCCACACAAGGTTGCGATACCCATGGTATACAGCGAAATCGCTCTCTTTGCCTGTACTGGCAGAACCAACATGATATACCACAGCCTGTGGAACATAAAGGCAACGCCCACCTGCAAGTCGCAGGCGAAAGCTCAGATCCACGTCCTCAAAATACGAAAAGTAATCATCATCAAAACCGCCGGCTTTTATAAAATCATCCCGTGAGTATAATGCCGCAGCTGCGCAGGCACCGAAAACCTCACAAGATTGAGCGCAATATTTGCTTGCCGGGTAATTATAGTTTTGCCGCCACGCAAGTCCGCTGACATGATAGGCATCACCAGTTCCATCCAACAGCTCGGGGCTATTGGCTTGAATTTGACGAGATGCAAAAAAGGTAAACTCTTGATTGTCGTCTGCGGCTTGGAGTAATTGTCCAAGCCAATCAGGTTCTGGGAAGGCGTCCGCATTAAGGAGGGCCAGATATTTTCCTCGCGCAAGGCGGACACCGATGTTGTTGGCAGCGGCAAAACCGAGATTTCCATTCAGTTTTTTTATCGTCACCTTCAACCCAGGGTACTTCCCCTTCAAATCCAAATATTCCTGATCTGTTGAACCATTATCGAGGATTACAATTTCGAAATCTTTATTCGTTTGGGCAGAAAGAGCATCCAGACACTGCGGCAAATATTTCTTACTGTTCCAGGTGACGATGATGACAGAGACAAGGAAAGAAATGGGCATGGGTTGCATTATACACTGTGCTGATGAGACCAGTCTCTGAACAGTCTGAATACGTAATGCAGGGCTCAATGCACTATTCAAGGATAATTGGTACCTAATTCTAGTTACCAATCGTTTAATATCATCCTGCCCAAGAACAAGTAGTGGGCTTGATTTGATAATCCAACCTTATTTTTATGGCAAGAAATATTATGGACAATAAGCGAAGTGGCTCACTCAAAATATTCTCAGATCTTCACTAGAAATAAAACATCTTGCACTTCGAGCATCAAAAATCGGATTCATCTTATTGATGTGAGTTTGTAGATTCAACTCATAAGTGCAACTTTGAAGGTTGGTGAGAGGTAAGCTGGCGTAGGATAATGCTTCTCAAACGACCAAGTCAAAGGAGCATTATGAGAACCTACAGTCAGCTTACCCAAGCACAACGATACCAGATTTATGCGTTGCAGAAAACCGATCATAGGCTTTCGGAGATTGCAGCCATAATTGGGGTTCACAAGTCCAGCGTGAGCCGAGAGCTGAAACGGAATCGAGGGCAACGCGGCTATCGACCTCAACAGGCGCATGAACTGGCGTTGGAGCGCAGACAGAAATCTACACCAAGAATCACAACTGAGATCTGGGCGGTGGTGGAGAGCTTGTTGAGGCGGGATTGGAGTCCCGAACAAATCTCTGGCAGGCTGAAAAAGGAGCAGAAGGTTAGCATCAGCCATGAGTGGATCTATCAATATGTGCTCAAAGATAAACAAGCAGGCGGTAATTTACACCGACACTTGCGATGCCAGAAGAAACGCCGCGAACGCTACGGAAGCTATGATCGGCGCGGCAAATTGCCCAATTGCCGCAGTATTGAAGAACGTCCAGCCATCGTCAGCTCCAGAAAACGATTAGATGACTGGGAAGTGGATACGCTTATCGGCAGGAAACAGAAACAAGCCATGGTGACACTCACCGAACGAAAATCTCGTTTCACCTTGATTTGGAAAGGTGTCTCGGCGAACGGCCTGTGCCGTTCGCCAGAAAGTCTGTAGGCTATTGTTGCCAGTCATGGATCAGGTGCACACCCTGACTTCAGATCACGGCAAAGAGTTTGCAGACCACGAAAAAATTGCTGAAATACTCCAACTCAAATTCTATTTCGCTCATCCGTATGCTGCCTGGGAGCGTGGCACTAATGCAAACACGAATGGCCTACTGCGACAATACTTTCCAAAGCAATCTGACTTCCAAACGATCTCCAACAAAAAGATGAAACAAGCATTGTCAAATTTGAATTTCAGACCTCGCAAATCCCTTCGTTTCAAAACACCTTTTGAGGTGTTCTTTCATACATCTGTTGCACTTACTACTTGAATTCACAGTTAATAAGACGGGCTACAATCAACATTATCCAAAAGGCCACTGATCTTCAAATAATTGTCTATACTCATCGTAGGAGCTAGTGAGAATATCCTTTTTATCTTCCTGAGGGTGCCAGACAAATTGGCATACGAAATATAGTAATCTCTACGGGGCAAAGGTAATCGTGGCTGGTCGGGATCGATCTCACGAGGATGCAAATAGTAAATTACAGTCCGCCCTTGATCATTTACCAATCTAGTGGCCAAGTGTATTGCCCAATGTGGGAAAAAGCGAAAGTAAAATCCACCAGCAAATGGCAATCGTTGCCCAAATAGCGCTAAAACAGTAGCAGGCACTTCATACAATTTGGATCCATTCACCTCATGCACGAATGGTGCAATAGGTGCCTGACTATCTCCGTACAAAAAGGTTGTGAAGGGAAAGAGACTAGAATCGTATAGTAGCCCCAATTCTACAAGCACTTCATAAGCCCATGGAGTATTTTTGTTAATTGACCATGAAGGGGCACGATATCCTTTGACTGCCACCCCCGTGATTTCCTGCAAAATTTTTAGTGACTTATAGACATCTTCAAAAAATTCACCCCGAGTTTGCTGATAAACCAATTTATGTCCATAGCCATGGGATGCAATTTCGTGTCCCTCCGCATGCACACGGCGGACAAGTTCCGGATATTGCTCTGCGACACTACCCAGGAAGAAAAAAGTCCCCTTAGCCCTGTATTCAGCCATGGCTTCGAGCAATGTTTCAGTGTTAGTTTTTACGCGCTGTTCCAGCGAAAAACCAGGCAAAGAAGTCATGGATGCAAAATTTAGGTGATACCATTCCTCAACGTCAATGCAGAATACATTAGCTGCGCTACTGGAAGAGTGGGATGTATTCATAACAAACTCCTAAGAAAAAAATGTCAAGTATTAAAGCCATATTTGATCACTTGAAAAATATCGGCTGACAAGTTACCTTTCTTCTCAAGCAAACCCTTAACATTAAGTAGAGAGTAAAACCTGAATTCTCAACAACTATGTAATCTAATCTTATTACACAAGCTTGACCGTCTAAATAGATTAAGTAATGAAATCCAAGGAGCATTTCAGATGGATGCTTGTATATTCCATTCAACTCACATCTCTTATGAATCCTTGGAGAAAGTATTAACAAAATTCAACGATTAACCCATATAATAACCACCATTGATATTAATTACCTGGCCCGTAATATATCCTGCTTGCGGTGCACACAAAAAATGGATTGCCCATAATAACTCATCAATCTGACCAAATCTTTTCATCGGTATTTGGTCTTTTAATATATCTAAAGTTTCTGGGGCAATTGTATACAACATGCCTTCATCAAAATATCCTAACGACAGGGCATTTACTGTTATGCCCTTCAATGCTATTTCTTTTGCCACTGACCTTGTAAAGCCTATGACCCCTGCTTTTGAGGCTGCATAAGCTCCAGTTCCAGCTACACCAGATTGAGCAACTACAGATGTCATATTTACAATTCTGCCATAACTATTTGCTCTCATTAAAGGCAACACATATTTTGTACAAAGGAAAGTGCCCTTGAGGTTGGTGTCAATCACAGAACGCCAGTTTTCGGAAGTTAATTTCCAAGCCACCCCGTCAATTGAAATGCCAGCGTTATTTATTAATATATCTATACGATTATTTTCCTTGGCAATTAATTCAAAAAAGTCTTTAACCTGACTTTCGTTGGAAACGTCTAATTGATAATATTCTGAACGACCACCTTTTGAAGTAATTCCATCACTAACAAGCCTGGCCAGCTCACCTTTAGATTTATATGTAAAAACAACTTTTATACCCAATTGTGATAGTGAAAGCGCTATATGGCTCCCTAGTCCTCTTGAAGCGCCAGTAACAACAGCAACTTGATCTGTATATTTAATCATTTTACTCTCTCTAACTCCATCTCATTATTAATGAGCCCCAAGCCCAGCCGGCCCCAACAGCAGCAAAAGCAATAATATCCCCTTTTTTCAAGGAACCTGAATTGACTGCTTCATCCAGAATAATCGCTACAGTTGCGGCAGAAGTATTTGCGTATTTATCCATATTTGTATAGAATTTACTAAAAGGCATATCTATAATTTCTGCCGTTTTCTTTAAGACATTCATGCTCGGCTGATGCGGTAGTACGTGATCTATATCAGAAATCGACATCCCCGCCCTTTCCAATGACCGCTGTAAAGTTTGGGGGATTCTTTTGGTAGCCATGTTATAGACAGCTTGACCATCCATATGCCAAAAATTCAGCCCTTGATCTAATGTTTCATGAGTGGTGGGCGTTTCAGACCCTCCAGCTGGAATCGTCCAAGCAAATTCTTCAGAGCCATCGGCTCCTAAATCAAAAGACAAGACTCCCTCCCCGACAGGACATGCGGTTAATACTGCTGCGCCGGCTCCATCTCCAAAGAATACACAATCTCTCCTGCTCCAATCCGTAATTTTTGAAAAAGTATCTGCACCTATCACAAGTACATTTTTATAAGCGCCAGACTGGATAAACTGCGTCCCCACAACCATACCATAAATAAAACTTGAGCATACAGCTGACAAGTCAAAAGCAGCGCAATGTTCTGCACCCAATTGGTGCTGAATATAACATGCCGTGGACGGGGCCGGCCGGCGTGGTGTTGTTGTTCCCAAAATGATCAGATCCAAATCTTTCGGACTAATACCAGCCTTATCCAACGCCTTCTTTGACGCCGCAATGGCTAAATCAGCGGTCGACTCATTAGGGCCCGCAATGTGCCGCTCTCGAACACCTAATTTCCTATACGTCCATTCAGCGCTGGTATTTGGGACTGTTTGCTCAATTTCCTCGTTCGTCAAAACTCGTTCTGGAAGGAATGAACCTGTCCCAGAAATTTTGGCAGACCTTCGGTCAAAATTCATTTATTTCTCTCCTAGATAACATCTGTATCACCCCAAGTCAAAAGCCAATTGGCCTGATTATATAAGTTTTCAAAATTAAAAGCTAGCATATCATCTGAATTCTTGTGAATGATAAACCAAAACTTTTTCGGTGAAGCCAGAAAACCATGACGCTTGAGAAGATCATAATACCGATTTGATCTCGAAATCATAGATGCAATTAATGCAATATTTTTCTGCGCCCTATAATAAGTCTTGACATAGTCGATTAGAGCGTCCAGCGCAGAAAAGTGATCAGGATCTACCAACAGATCTACAATTACCCCACAATTAAGCCCAAGGATATTTTCCTTCCTGATTACTACGTATCCTACTAATTCCTTCCCAACGTAGGATCCTAAAATTTTGTATTGGTAGTAAGGATGCTCAATGTATCGCCACTTGAGATAGTTCTTAGTACGAGATGCCACTATTGCAAATTGTTGGGACGCACGCTGCCAAAGATGATCGAAATCTTCTGTAACCGCATCAATTTTACGTATGGAACATTGATTTCTAGGCTTTGAAAAAACATTTGCGGTACTTTCCTTGATTTTTCTGTACCCGCCCCAAATTGAATTCAAGGCCGTGCCAATAAATCGAGACATTACTTTATTTTTAAAATAGTACTGTACAATCGAAATAAAATTTTGAGGATACACTAGTACAGGTAGGTCAAAAATATGCTCCCATCCCACCTTCAGATGTCCCGGCATAACATCTTTTCTTACAGGGAAACCATATGAAAACAAAATACCTTTTTCTCCCGAATCCACCAGAGCGGCTTTACCCAAAGCAGCAAACATACCTTGAAAACGATATCGTTCATCCGTCATAACGTCTACGACAATTGAACCCATATGGTTTCCATTATCTATCTTCCATAACCGGGGAATAACAGCGTAATGACCGACAATAAGGCCGTGATCATCAGCCAACCATATATTTGAAACTCCGTCAGGGTTTTTGATAAATTCCCATTTCCAATACTCCTCAGAAAACCTATCAGGATTTTGTTCAGAAAACACTCTTCGATCTAAATCGAGGATCGCAGTTTCATCCCCATCTAAATAAGATCTCAGCTTCCAATTGATAATTTTCATAAATTATTCCTTTTATTTCTCTACCATGTATCCAAAAACGGGGTTATGATCTCGTGGAGAACGCAGATAAAAACCACGTTTTCCTATGCCTCACGGATTTTGTATGGCAAGGAAATTAATTTCGATTTAGGCTTGTTCTTGATGATTCTTGAGCATTTTATGGCCACAGGCGCTGGGGCAAACTGGTCCATATTAATTGCAGAACATGAAGATGAAACTACGAATCCAGCAAAATGTTTCGGCCCATCTTTTGAGATAATTCACCGTCACGATAAAAAGGCAGGTAATTAGTTCTTTGATTCTATTGGGCGTCGCGCTAACAATAGCAGCGCATCAGAACGACCCCGCTGTCGTTCTATGAAATTTACCAAGTAAAAACCGGGAGCAAATAGTGTGGCTTGAAATCTCGAAATAGATGAGTCTACCAACATCCTCTCAATAACAGTGTTGTTTGGGATTTCATCCAAATATGTCATGGAAATCGTTTCAAAGTTATGAAACTTCAGATAATGTTGCAGCGATTCTTGGTTAAAATACACCGTATGCGGAGCCTGGTAGGCTATTAACCACAATCGTTTTATTACATTGTATAAAAGTGAACCTATAAAGCGCACAAGAAAATGGGATATCTTGAAGTACAAACCATCATTACTTGGTAACTTAATCACCCACAGACCACCCGGTTTTAACTTGGAGTGTACCAAGTGTGCAAAATTAGGTAATTGTTCGGTAGGAATGTGCTCCAAAATATCCAAAGTGGATATCACATCAAAGCTCTGATCAGGTGCAACTGAATCATCCATTAGACCTTGATAAACATTTTCGCTCCCCACTAACGAAGCGGCCTGCTTCAAAGCCTTAGAGTCAGGTTCAACACCCAAGACTCGATAGCCCCTACGCAATACTTCTTGCAGCATATTACCTGTACCACACCCAATATCCAGCCAATATCCATCCTTAGGCCGGCCCTTATGATACTGTCTGACAAATTCACTTATCAACTTGGCCTGCTCGCGCCGAACCAAACCTATACTTTGCTCATATGCCCCATCATTTATGCGCTCATAACCTGCCTGGCCATTTTTTTCACTATCGTTTATCAACAAACCGCATTTAATACAAGCCTTGATACGCAACAAGTTCGGTATCAGTTCTCTGTCATTGAATTTAAGTCCCTGGCAAGCTGGGCATATTATTGTAGTCATCTCAATTTTCCGCTCGTATTATATGAATCATCACAGCCAAATCACTAACAGAGGATTTGATAGTCTTCTGGCATTTTGAGAACTGGTTCATGCACTAAGGGTACAAGCAAATATCCTCATAAAAAATAGGTGTTTAGTATAACTTATATGGGGAAATTTTCTATAGATTCACTATGGATTACCAGCGCAACCAATCTAACTCGCAACCAATCTAACTAATGAAAAATCAACAAACACAAGCAGTGTTTATTGATTCAGTTCCTGCTCTTTATAAATATGCCACACGCTCTCTCCTGATTGGTGAACAATGCGATTAGGTACATTCTGCACATCCAGTGCTATAGCCTGCAATACAAATTGAACGCCTAAAATAATGGGCATAACTACGAGCATAACCGTGCCCGTTGGAGTAGCTACCTGAGTTAGTTCAGCCAGCCACCAGTGATAGGCACCAAAGGGGATACCAAATCCCAACAAACACAAGCCACTAAGGAGATACAGCGACACTAGGCTAAAATCCTTTACAAAATACTGTATCCAAATCCGCCTGATAAAACCAATCAATAAACGCCTTGGGAAATCAAACAATGCACTCCATTCGGATAAGTTACTGGTCTCATTCGAATATCGCGCTGGGATGTATACATCACGAACAACTGCTCTTAGAAGTCCCAATTCCAAGAACATACTCGTCTCAAAAAAATAACGCCGATCTATGGCTGCTGTATCAATTAGTCTCACTACAGATGCTGAGATTGCTGTATAGCCATTGGATGGATCAAACATATTCCAATAGCCGGAAGCCAACTTGGTCAAGAATGATAGACCTAAATTACCGATTCGCCTGAGAATTGGCATCGTTTTCAATTGTCGACTATGAAGGAAACGGTTGCCTTTCGTATAATCCGCCTCGCCCGCCAGAATTGGCACGATAAGATGCGGCAGATAAGCTGGATCCATCTGTCCATCAGAGTCTATTTTGACAATGATCTCCGCACCCAGTTCGATGGCCTTTTCATATCCACTCAGCATTGCACCACCAACGCCCTGGTTTTGTTTATGGCGTACAAAGGAAACTCTTTTGTCACCCACTGTCAGGGCACACTCATAAGAATCGTCAGGGCTGCAGTCATCCACAACGATAATCGTTCTGACAAACCCCGGTAGCCCACGAAGGACATCGGCAATCTGGTCGCGGGCTTTATAGAGAGGAATAACCACACAGATGTATGGCTTGTGGGAAGAAAGAATAGTTTGGCTCATGGAACCGGAATCTCACTGGTAATTTCGCGAAAGATGATATTATCCACATCAATACCACTGCCGGATATGTAGACTACTACAGTTTGAACGCTGGCAGGGGCGGTTTGCAGAAAACGATAGGAAATAAATTCGTTTCTTGGTTCTATAGGTTGGCCCCAAAACAAGCGTAGTTGCCCAGAAGAGTCTAACCAACTAATTCGAAGAGTGGCTGTGGCGTTTGCTGATATCGCCTTGTAATCTACGCTCAATTCATAGGGAACTTCATCATTGACGGCAATAATCTGACTTATTGTAGCGTCTTTTTCCAATCTGAGAACATTATTTCCATCAGAATAAAAGACTGTTCCTTCTCCAGTAATATCCCAATTATGCGGCAAACCAGCCGCATTGAACATTTCAAACCCAGAATTTTCGATTAGATTAGGGTGCAACTGAACGGCATTAGCTGTAAAAATTGGTATCTGACGGATTTTATATAATCTGAGTCCACGATCAGCGCACTCCAGTTGTAGATAACTCTCTTCAAATGCAGCGCTGAAAACACCTTGCCATTCAGATTCTGATGTGACACCCAATAGCGACCTTCGTGACGTATCGTACAGTAGATGAGTATATCCTTCAGTGACAAGATTTTGATAAATGGCGGCGAGGTTAACTGACAGAGAAGGGTCACTTAGAATATCACTCAAAGGTTTGGTGATTGTTAGAATACCATGTGGTAGGGCAGAAACCGGTGCATTAAAGTATAAATGATCGCGTATCGGTGGTATTTGCCAGACTTTGGCATTCTGACCATAATGCTGGTTAAGCCATTCAGAACAGAAATAGGTGGGTAGAATACCAGTCAGATAATCGAATCCGGATTGTTCACTTAGCACAACCTTTAGAGGAAGAGCCTGCCCGGAAACCGCCCATTGCATCCAAAATGATGGTCTGATTGCCTGTATTCCAAAACCCCCTACCAGCCCAACCAAAAACAAGGCCTGAATCACGGAGTATTGCAACCGGTTGGTTAATCTCTCCTGCCATTTGAGCAATCCAGTACCAAAGGCCAGCATAAGTAGATATATGGCGAATAGGGAATAGCGTGAATTTTGCTCAGTGACTAGCCAGGAGATGTATGCCAGTGTCCCTGCCCCAAGCCACAGCCAGTCCTTTCGCGAAGAAACCCATATCAGCCCAGTAACACCTAGAACAGCTAAAGCTAGAATCAAGGGATGATATGTGCCTAGTGATCCGAAACGAGCCGGATCAAAAAAAATACCCCAAGGTACACTAAAGATCTCGGGAAACGAAAGCCCTACCCCAAACTTTGCCACGGGCATCTCCACAATCAATGGGCTTTTGAAGATTTCATTAGCAAATGGGAACAAGGGGTTTTGAGTGAGCAAATATGAGCGTATCAGCCACGGCAGCAGGCAAACAGCCGCCGGCATCGCCAAATACAGGTTATTTGTAATTACCTTCGCATATGAACGCGTTTGATAAATTGTGACACCCACCACGACGATACCCGCAATGACCAAAGCACCGGCACCGTTCAGTTTAATGCTTGTTGCGGTTGCACCAGAAATACCGGCCACAATCAACCAGATCGGGCTTTCAGGCTCATCAAACCAGAACCGCAATGCCAGGATGCAAGCAAAATAGAAGAACATTTGCGACAGATCCACAAAACCCCAGATCATCTGCCACCACGCAAGCGTGGAACCCCAGAAAGCAAATAAAATGAGTGCAGTTTCTTTCTGATGGCGCAGATCAAAAACCTGAACATAAACGCTCACAACCAGAACAATTGCCAATCCAAATTGCAGTACCTTGGCTGCAACAAAACCAGTCATTGGCAATAGCAACAGGTGAAGCATTTCGCCAGCGAACATACCATAGGAAGAAAGCATCTCAGGCAGCGGACGGATAATGCCATCTCTCAACCAGATGACGGGCCCAGCCATTCTGAAACCCAATGCATCAGCGCCAACTTCCGGAGCAAGAGCGTCAATCCAATAGATAAGGAAAAGAGCGGTCAGCGCGGCCAGCCCACCTAACTCAAATTCCAAGAAGGGAACAGGTTGCCCCCAAGGTAAGGCGGCAAAACGCGTCAGGGAAGATTTGATTTGCTTAAGACACAATGCAGTAGTCCCTAGCAAAAACAGAAAAACACCGGTAGTACTCGTACCACCGATCAAACCCAATCCCAAAGTCACTAAAATCAGAATTCCCAGGCCCACGGCAACCGACAAAAGCCCGGCGCGGTCAATGGATGCCGAAGGGGAATTGCTCAGACGATTTAACCAACGTAATAAATGCATGCCCAAGGCATCTGAAAGTACCAAAAGCCAGCCCAATGCCAGGAGACTGGCAATCGCCCCAGCACGTAAAGTAATGAAAAGGAATGGAAGAATCAGACAAACGGCTAACGAGCCTAGTGTTAACGGATGTCGACTTATGCGCGTGCCAAGGCCGATACCAACACCCATCAAAGCCGCCATGGCAACCATCAATGAGGCCAGCACCCCATCAGTTAAATTTATTACCTTGAGCCAGGTGGACTGAATGTTGGAGTGCAATAGCAATGCGCCGGCAATAACAAGTATCAGGCTGAATGTCCCAATAATTATTTTCCGGCGATAATTTTGTCCCGCCCAGTAACCAAACAAGATAGAGCCTAAAAATATTCCGGTAACAATGAGCAAAAGTCTATTGTTCACAGGAACAAAAGTTAAACTCAACAAAAAATTATTGTCTACGCCCAGATAGCGAAGTATCACAAAAATAGCCCATCCGAAACCCGCCAAAGCGGCCATGTAAGTGAGTATTCGCTGGAGTGTACCGCGCTTAAGAATCATGAATGACCGATCTCCTGTTTATATTCTGAGATAACAATATTATTTGCAAAGATCCGGCAAAGTTCGTGCGTTAACTAAATTTACCTCAATTGGTTTTGTATGAAAATCAAGTTGTATACTTTAATCTAGAGGCTGTTATGAACTTTTGGAGATGGTAAACTCTGGGAATGACGAGAAAACCATACCCAAGTGATGTGACAGACGATGAATGGGCATTCATAGCTCCTTATCTTATATTGATGAAAGAAGATGCTCCACAACGAGATCATGAACTTCGAGCAGTGTTCAACGGCTTACGTTGGATTATTCGGACGGGTGCGCAATGGCGGATGATGCCCAATGATCTGCCACCATGGTACACGGTCTATCAACAAGCGCAACGCTGGATAGCAGCAGGCGTGTTTGAAGAGATGGTGCATGACTTGCGAGCCTTGGTACGCTTGGCAAACGGTAAGAAAGAGCAACCGTCTGCGGCAATATTTGACGGTCGCACTGTACAATCTACTCCTGAAAGTGGAGAGCGAGCCGGGTACGATGGGTATAAACGCAAAAAGGGAAGCAAGATCCATATTGCCGTGGACACTTTAGGTTTGTTGCTTGCCGCGCATGTTACACCAGCCAACAAACAGGAGCGTGCGCAAGTCAAGGAGTTGGCAGAAGCTGTACAAGAAGTGACACAAAATTCTGTTGAAGTTGCTTTTGTGGATCAAGCTACACCGGTGATAATCCACAAAATGATGCCAAAGAAGCAGGTATTGAGTTGATTGTAGTCAAACTGCCCGAAGCCAAGAAAGGATTTGTACTGTTACCCAGACGCTGGGTGGTAGAACGAAGTTTTGCATGGACGACCCGTTTTCGTAGGCTGGCACGTGACTTCGAAAGACTGCCCGAAACCTTTCGGAGGCTTCACTTTTTAGCTTTTGCGATCCTGATGCTTCAAAATTTCGTCAAAACCATTGCGTATATCCTATGAAAGTTCATAACACATTCTAGGCATACTATCTCTGATTTAATAAACCCAGAAATAAGAGTATTTACATCCGTGCTGATATCTGGCCGAAAAATGCCAGCCTCAAGGTTGAGCGATTATAGGTAATGACCATGGTTGAGGCCAATAAATTCCAAATTGCCAGCAAGGTTCCGAACAGATTTTTATGCTCTTAAATCCTGCCTGTTTCAGTTCAAACAGCAAACTATTTTGAGAAAATACACGCATTTCCAGCGTTGTCCCGGGGCCACCGTGAAATACCAAATTATCAAAAATCTGTTCCCGCCCGTCCCGCGTTATGTTTTTTAGTACAGTATTAGGGCCTGCTTGTTTGATCAACTCATAATGATAGAGTTCGGGAAAATGCTCCCGCGTTTCAGGTTCTAATGTGTAAGGCACTGTGAGGATTAACACACCACCAAGCTTAAGCAATCGCCGCGCATTCTCAAAGGCAAGGGAAACGGGAGGGGCTACATGCTCAAAAACTTCAGTTGAAATCAAGAAATCCAGAGTATTCTCAATGCTGGTATCCAATGGCGCGGCAATATCAAAACGAGGTTCCTGATGATAAAACGTATTAACATAACCGATTTTTTGAGATAACAGATCCGCATAACCCGAATCGCTCATCCCCCAACCACGCAGGTCGGGACGTACAGGGAAATCAGGTAAAGACAGACTGCGCCCAAACAATTCAGTAGAAAGAAGGTGCACAATTGCCCGACTTCGCACAGTCGAGCCACATGTGGTACAAGATGAACTTTCACGGCCAAGATCATTAACCACGGTTTCACAGATATGACTGCAAATATTACATCGATAACGCAGCACTCCCAACGAATTTGAGAATGAAGCCGTTGCTGGATTTCGGGGCAGGAAAGAATTATCCTGCCTGGATTTGTACACCTCCCATTTACGTCCCCACTTCTCCTCATATTTGCGACGGTTCTCTTCAAACAACTGTGCATATTGAGCGCTTTCAAGTTTGCCGAACGACGCGCCCTGAAAATGGTGAATAAAAACATCCTCAGCACATACCACCCTTAATCCTTTTTGATGATAGCGAACTGCCAGGTCATCGTCTTCAAACATGCCTACGGAATAGCGCTCGTCCAAACCACCTAAAGATTCGTATTGATCTCTTCGTGCCATCACGCAGTAAAACGCCAGCATACGAATATCAAACGAACGCATGGACATTGCAACGGCACGTTCAAGAGCAAAAGCCTCCATTTGAGCGGGAGTAGCATAGTTGACTGGTATGAGCGCTTCATTCCCTGTCGCATTAGTTACCGGGCCAATCAGGCCAATTCCAGGGTCGCTTTGGAAGTGCAACAAAAGCCGCTCCACCCATCCTTGCGTGACAACCGTGTCGTTGTTCAAAAAAATCAAATATTCGCCAGTAGCTTCACGAGCTGCTTGGTTGTTTCCAGCTGCAAATCCGAGGTTGGCTGAGTTTAGGAGCAATCTAAGATTAGAATGAGTCTTAGAGTAGGTTTTTAGCCAAGCCGGTGTCTTATCGGTAGATGCATTATCTACAACAATCACTTCAAAATTTGGATAGGTCGTATTGCAATATACGCTTCGAAGGCAAAGTTGATTAATAAGAAAGTTGTTGTAAGTAAGAATGATAATGCTTACTTTGGGAAATTTTTGGCCATCAATAATTAATGTCTGACTGATTTCAGCCCGGTGTTCATAATAAGACAACCAATCCCCTATTGGAAAGGTAGTCGGGATTCTCCGAAATTTGATCTGAAGTTTAGAGATAAGGGCCCGAAAAGCGGATCTTACACCTCTCTGGTGGGTAATTCGTAAGCCTTTTTTTAAATACTCGGATATTTTTCTGAGAAAATTCATTGGGTTCCCTTGTGACATTGATCATTAATCTATTTTATTTATAATGATAGTGACCTTAGTTGTTCATCTCTATCTTTGCACATCCGTATCAAACCAAGGGAAGTAAACACACCGGTAATCGATCTGACGGGAACGATTCCCGATTAGGCGTGCGGGAATGCCCGCGACAATCTGATAAGGCTCTACATTCTTAGTCACTACAGCGGCAGCAGCAACTACGGCCCCTTCGCCAATGTGAACACCCGGCAAAATCATTGCCCTGGCTCCGATCCAAACATGATCATCGATTGTCACTACTTCACCTCGCGTGGCAAATAAAGGGTGGTTTGGGTCATGTTCCATTGAAACAATATATACCTCGGGCGAGATGCTGATGTTATTCTTAATTTTAATGCCGATACGTCCATCCAAATAAACGCGGCGGTTGATCACAACGTTATCGCCAATCTCTATAGAATCTCCTGTAACAAACGTGCCCATATGAATGCTGCTATCTTTGCCAATTCGGTAACGCATAACATGGCGATAGTACCAATGCCGCATCCGGAACGACGGCAAGTTCGCCACCAAATGATTAGCAATATAGAACACCAGCCCGACAAAAAAAGATCGCATCTTACTTGACATCTGCTTTATTCTCCAGATACTGATACAACGAAAGTAGGTAGCCTGTCAGGCGTTTGGTATCATAATTTTTCCTTGCCGTATTATATGCGCTTTCTGCCATCTGTCTGGCAAGTTCAGGGGTCTTTAGCAGACTGATAATTCTTTGAGAAAATTCTTCCGGCGTATCAGCACAAAAGTAATCCACTCCGTCTTCGAAGACAAGGTCCTCTATGGCGATGGATGTAGCAACAAAGGTCCGTCTTAACGCAGCGTATTCAATTACCTTGCCGCGTAAACCCGCGCCAGAAACAAGAGGGGCAATGCACACCGAGGCACTTTGAATGTATCGGCGCACATCAGGAACTGCACCGGTGACAATGACACTTTTTCCATCTGCCAACTGCATGAGTTCTAGAGGAGGGGTGGTTCCAACGATATAGATACAGACTTGAGGTATCTCTTTTCGTATATCCTCCCAAACTTTATTAAAGAAGAAATGCATTGCATTGACGTTGGGATAATGCTTGAAATTGCCGATAAAGGCAAGTGTTTGGGGTTCTGGTTCGACATCTGGAAGCGTGAAATTCTCAAAATCCAGGCCATGATTTAAAACCACGTATTCCTGAAAAGGGAACAACTTTTGGAAAAACTCCCCATCCTTTGAAGTAACAGCAACGCGGGTGTCCAGCGGTGCTGCCAGCACAAGCTCGAACAACAAGGCATCAGATAGTTGTTGAAACTTATCCAACCACGCTTCAGAGAGAGGCTGCAGTTGTTCCATATCCATCAACAGCCTGAGAGAAACCGCTTCCATGTAGGTAAATATTTGAAATTGGCCCAGATCTGAACCATAATTTTTCAAGGAAAATATCCATTCATAATGGACCGTATCCATGGGTATGCCGTGTAACCATTCCCGTATTTCTGCCTGATTCCCACCAAAGCGTTCAAAAGGAATCTTTAATATTGATTTGCAATATTGCTCTACATCGCGGAGGTGTATTTCATGTTCGGACTGAGAGAAGGCGGTGCACAGATATATGTTATTTCTTTTGCTTAATTCCTCGATAAAATTTAGAACACGATTTCCACCACCGTGATGGCGATCTGGAAATTCGGAGGTAATAAAAAGTATGTTCTTTTTTCCTGCTGTGGGCGAGATCTCCGGCAACTGCGAAGCTTGGATCAATGGATATTTTTTCCTATTTTCTGCACGAGATAAGAATGTCTCAACTTCAACAAGGTTGGTCATGGTTTTATTGTATCCACTATATTCACTCAGTGCTGAAACGATTTCGTCAATTGGGTTGGATATACCCAGCCTTGTCAGGAGAGTATGCAAAGATGCCATGACGTCAGGGGGTGGTTTCTGTGGTTTCGGACTATATCCTTCAGCCTCACCGTATTTCAGGTAATGCAGTAGGGGATTGATTCCAGCCATTTTAACATCAGGATGGGTTGAAAGGTACCAATTACTATTGAAATATGGGCTGGGATTTAAACCTTCGAATCCGCCAAACTGCAGATAGTGGCGTGCAGGGTCAATATTTTTAACGGCAGGATATTTGGATACATACCATTTCCTGTCAAATAAGTCGGATGAGTTAATTAAAGCAATATCCTTCCAGATTTTCCGGTAACGTGTTGGTGAAGTAATAAATTCCCAAAGCCTGGCGCGCATGCTATTGGGCGGGGCAATCCACAATCGAATTTGGCGAAATAACAATGCAGTCTTCCATACCTTGCTGTGCAAGATTTCGTGAAGTTGAGATTGCAAATTGGTCACCTGCATAGAGAGCGTCTGCACGATTTGCTCTTCCTCTTCAAGCCTATTGGCGAGAACCTGCATCCCGCGCTTTTTCTCTTCAAGCCTATTGGCGAGAACCTGCATCCCGCGCTCTTTCTCCGCAAGTTGCATATACAAATTTGGTATCAATCCAATTGAAAAAACATCATGTTGGCCCGTCAGGCGAACAAAATCCTTTTGAGTAAAATCATAGAGTTCCATAATTTTGTTGGCTCTATCAGAGTTATTTAATGCATCAAAAAGAAGCTTCAGTCCAAATAGCTTTATTACATTGGAAGTATTGGAATCAAGCGCAACCATCCCCAAAGCAAAACCGAGATCATAGTCTTTCTGAATAAAATATTTTTGGGCAGTCGGAAATATATTCAGAAATTCTTCTGGAGATTCAATGGTACAGTAGTTATTAAACAGTTGCAGGAATTCGAACTGTCCTCTAATCTGGGCCTCTGGACGATTCCCACTGGCATTCGCCTCATTTTCCAGAACTCGAAAACGGACAAGTTTCTCCGGCATCACATGAATCTCATATTTCAAACAAAGGCGCACCCACATGTCAAAATCGGGAAGTTGGGCAAGCCCATACCGATACAGACCACATTTGTCATAGCATATTTTGCGAATCAACACACTCGGATGGCAAAGTGCATTGCCTTGATAAAAAAAGTAATTTAACCACTCATGGCGAGTCCGATTGGGTTGATCAAATATCTTATAATAAAAATGGGATTTATCCTCGAATGTTTCATTATTTTCCCCAACTATAAGCGCATTGCTGAAAACTGCGCCAATTTCTGGATGCGCATCTAGAAAAGCAACTTGTCTCTCCAATTTTTGAGATTCCCAAACGTCATCAGAGTGATGTAAGGCAATATATTCTCCTTTAGCCACCTCAGAAATTGCCTTTCGAAGATATTCAACAAATTGGTTTGTTTCGTTTCTAAATGCCCTAATCCGCTTATCAGGATAACTCAAAATGATATTCCACGAATCATCCGTAGATGCATCGTCCCAAATAATTAATTCAAAATCTTTATACGTTTGATTCAAAACACTTTCAATTGATTCACGCAAATATTTCGCATGGTTATAAGAAGTTAAAATCACAGAAACTTTAGAAGAAATTGTCATGATTCCTCCTGGTCGCTGAGTTTTTCGATAATCAGAGGCGCATTTTCAATAGAAAAACGAATCAGATGGCAAACTGCCTGGATCTCACCTTCATTTATTGCTGTACCAGTTGGCAACTGTAATACTTTTTGAGTTAACTTTTCTGTTTCCGTTAATAACAATCCAGCATTGGGAAAATAGGAACGGTAAGGCTCCATTTGATGAACACCCGGAAAAAAATAACGGCGCGCAAGTACATTTTCGGCGCGCAAAATCTTAACCAGTAAATCACGACTAATTCCAGTGATATGCTCATCCACTTCAATGACAATGTATTGATAATTATTTTTCTCGCGCGGATCGTATTCCACCATGTGCAGCCCAGGCAAATCTCTAAAGGCATGTAAATAAGTTTGGTAGTTCTTATAATTTACTTCGATAAATTCATTCATACTTTCCAATGAAACCAACCCCATGGCAGCACAAACCTCGCTCATTTTTCCATTGGTTCCAACATCTATTATTTCATCCAGTCCGGCAAAGCCAAAATTTCGCATATCACGTATTTTTTTTGCCAGCGCATCATCATTGGTAGTAACCGCCCCACCTTCAAAGGAGTTGAAAAACTTGGTGGCATGAAAACTAAAGACTTCAGCATTGCCGAATCCTCCAATCATCTTTCCCTCATGGGAGCAGGCAAAGGCATGAGCAGCATCGAACATGAGATGCAGGTTGTGTTTATTAGCAACATCCTGCAATGCTTCCACATCGCAAACCCGTCCCCAGACATGGACGCCCAGAATACCACTGGTGCGCGGCGTGATCAAATTCTCAATTTTTGACGGGTCGATATTATGAGTGAGAGGGTCCACATCGCAAAAGACCGGCGTGATCTTCTGCCACTGCAGGGCATGTGCAGTGGCAATGAACGTAAAGGAAGGGACGATTACTTCACCATGTAAACCCAATGCACGCGCAACAATCTCCAAAGCAACAGTTGCATTACACATTGCAATGCAATGCCTTACACCCAGAAACGTGGCTAATTTTTTCTCCAACTCTAATACGAAGGGACCGTTGTTGGTCAGCCAGCGACGATCAAGCATTTCGTTGATGAGAGCTAAGAGCTGTTGTCGATTACCGATGTTTGGCCGCCCCACATGAAGTAACTCTTCAAAGGATGGAGGGCCGGCAAAAAAAGCTAGATCATCTAAACTGGTCTTATCCATTATTTTATCCTTGTTATATTCATATATTGGTCAATAGCGAAATTTCATTGGCGTATTCATACCATAAAACTGTGCAACCCTTAAGGTCATGACGATCCTCTCGCGTTGGTCTTTGTTCATAAAATTGGGTATTGACCGCAGCATCAGAATGATTTAAGAAATCTTTCACCAGGTTCGCGCGACCGAATTATTCTGGCTGGCCTGCCGTAAGCAAGCACATTGTCAGGTAAATCCTTCAAGACAACGGACCCCGAATCCATAACAGTATTCTCTCCGATAGTTATTCTATCAACAATTGTTACTCCAAGTGTTATTGCGGAATATTTTCCCAATCTAACTTTACCTCCAGTAATAGACCCGCACGATAAGTGTGAAAATTCTTCCATTACACAATCAGGATTAACAATCACACCTGCCATCATTAAAATACCTTTCCCAAGTTTTACATTCCTCCCAATAGTGCAAGTAGGATGAATTGCATTAATAAAACTAAATTCAGGCACTATGGATATAATGAAATCTCTTACAAATTTCCGGGAATAGTTATCTCCTATCGTTATTAAGCCTGCATCGACACTATATGCCTTTATTAATTGGCCAATATTCTCTTGCCGCCCAACAACTTCATAACCATATCACTGCGACCCAACTACCGCCTTCGAATCAACTATCCCTACGATCTTATACTTACCTTCTTTTTCAACAATATCAATACAAACATTTGCCTGGAGTCCTCCTCCAAACAATAATATATTTTCCATGTTCTATTATCCTTTTGAAAATGCTCTGTTGCAAACATCAGTCTGACATGATAGAGTAGGCGCATGAACCAACGAGAGAGCCGCTACGTGAAAGTCGCCAAGATTGCCTATCGCCTGACTAAACAGGCGTTGCCGAAGTATTCACGCGCCAAGAGTCCGCATCATTTTGAATTGCCGCAACTGGCAGCCTGTGTTCTGCTGATGTTCTACCTCAACAAGAGTTACCGTGATATGGAAGAGTGGCTCCTGGCAACCGACAAAGTGTGTCAAGCACTTGCCTTGCCACGCATTCCAGACCATACCACACTTCAGCGCACCTACCGTAAACTGCGAAAACTGGACTTCGAGAATATGAAGAACCAGCTACTCGAGGAAGAAAATATCGAAGAGAGTGTCATTGCTTCCGATAGCACGGGCTTTTCACCCGGTCAAACCAGCCTGTATTATCAAACGCGCAGTGGACGCACTTATGAACACTGGATCAAAGGCGCGTATGCGGTTGGAACAGAAAGCCAATACATTCTGGCTTGGCAATCTGGATATGGACCGAGTAATGACACGGCTCATTTGAACGCCTTGAAACGCGGCTGCGCTCGTTTTGGCACTCATAGTGAAACCAAACAACGTACTTGGCTGATGTTGGCGGATGCAGGCTTTGATGCCAAGAACTTGAGTTCGCTGGACATTATTCCGCCAATCTAACGGCATGGAAAGTTGGTAAACCCTGATCGAAAGGCCAGAGCCGATTTGGTTGCAACGGCGCGTCTGGATGGGCTTTTCGGACAACGTTGGAAGACTGAAACTGTGAATTCGGTGATCAAACGCAAGTTTGGCGATACCATCCGTTCTCGCAAGACGCAGCTTCAAAACCGCGAGCCGATCATCAAGGCCTTGGTCTACAACATCCATCGCTAGTTCTCATTATCTTTGCAACAGAGCATTTTGAATACAGTTCCTTGTTTACCTGAAAATATTGTAAAGATTCGTACAAGTAAATCTGGGTCAAAGGTCGAAATAGTTGCATATTTTTGGGCGTAATATCCAATATCGACAAATTATAATGGCTCACATTGGCCTTGCCATGACAACTTTGCGTAAACTCAATTAAAGGTCTTGAGAAAATTAATTTGCGGTGGAATTATTGTGTTTTTCTTTAGGAATGTATTGGTTATTTTGGTCATAAAATTCAGCGCGCAAGCGTGCTTCCAACTCGAGAATGCGCTCTGCTGGACGTGTTCGAATAGCCCTAACTGGAGTGCCTACATAAATCGTCCAAGGTTGAAGGTCAGATTTTACCAATGAATTTGCGCCAACAGCGGCTCCCTCCCCTATTGTTACTCCAGGTAAAATGACAGTATTGGCTCCAATGATGGCATGTTTTCTTATCTTGATGTAAGACCTAAGCGGCGACCGATACGGAGGGGGAATTGTCGGACCGGTCAGGCTTCCGCCCAAATAATCATCATCACCAGTAAACACCCTGCACCCGCTGGAAATTCCGGCAAAATCACCTATTTCCAATTCGCCTCCACCCGTTATGGAGACAAAAGATGCAATATGGACAAAACTGCCTATTGTTGTTTTTTTTCCTCCCATGATAAAAACAAAATCATCAATTATTACTGAGTCTCCAATAGTAATAACCTCAGGAAATAAAATTTTCGTATCAGGCCAAATAGTAACATCATCGCCGATTTTAGCGAAGTCCAGTTTGTAAGCTTGATTGGTCATAATATTATCATCATGTTATATCTATTAGTCAACCAACATCGCGCTGAAATTGCTCTTGAGTACTTGCCTTTATTTCCACCGAAGGAAACAGATATACCTTTGACCAGACTCTGGATTGCCCCCATCTTGAAACAGAAAAAACAACCGCGTCAGATATGACATCGACAAAGTTAGCGGTTTGGTCATGAATTACAGGCTCTGTCAAAGCGACTTGTATGGAATATTCTCCTTCCGCCAAAGGGAGGCGAAGGGCGTAATCCACCTGGTAACGATCCCCGTGATGAACATCCAGCAATGGCTGACCAACCAGCATGAAATTGGATCCGCTAATATTATTTTTCTTGTCGTCGGTCACATTAAAGTTGGCCGATAACCGCTTTTTAGCAAATGCCTCAAAATGGATACGGATTTTGACGCTTTGATTGAATTCAACCATGGAGATCGGCTCATTGTTCATGTCGAGCAATTCGGCATAGGTAACACGCACCTCCCCTGTTCCATAGCGGAATTGGGATACCCTGCGGTTAAACTCTTCAGATGCCTTGAGATTCCTCCCCGCTTTGGGTTTGGGAACCATTGAAGAATTTTCCTGTTCAACAGAATTTACAGGAGGAGCCAGGTAATTGCGTTGTTCATCGTTCATCTCTTCGCGCATTATGCGGAGATAGCGCTCTGCAATATCGGCGGCAGTTCCTATATTTTTCAATTCTCCATGCTCAAGATAGATGCCGCGCGAGCATAAACTCTTGATTGTCCCTATGTCATGGCTTACAAAAAGTATGGTTGTACCTGCTTCCTGTCTTCGTGTAAGGGCAGTCATACATTTTGCCTGAAACTTCATATCGCCGACCGAAAGCGCTTCATCAACAACCATAATCTCAGGCTGGGACATGATATTGACGGCAAATGCCAGGCGCACATACATGCCGCTCGAGTACATTTTGACCGGTTGCTCGATGAACTCGCCGATATTGGCAAAGGCGGCGATATCATCGAAACGGTTATCCATCTCATCTTTGGAAAGTCCCAGGATGGAGCCGTTGAGATACACATTCTCCCGCTCTGTAAACTCCGGATTGAAACCAGAGCCAAGTTCCAGAAGCGCGGCAAGGCGGCCATTAGTCAAAACAGAGCCACTAGTTGGAGTGAGTGTGCCGCAGATTAGTTGTAATAATGTGGATTTACCTGAGCCAATCACTACAATTTTCTTTCTTGGCATACTTAATCCTCCGAAGTAACAAACACCATATACAAACCACTCGCCATAAATAACACCATCCAAACACAAATTGAATTATGCAATTCACATATTATTCTAATGAGTTATCTCAAATTACTATCCTGAACATTAGCGAAGGAATTCTATTATAACAAGAAGACAAGATGCTCAAATTGTTAATTACGCTTTCTTAAGTATGTCACAGTAAATATCAGACAAACCCATAAGATTTCAATCATTGCTACCCGCTCGCTTGATTGTTCACCTTAATACATGACAATTATTTCATTAGCCGGTACATCGGGGTCGAAAATAAAGAGGATAACTGTTAATATTCAGATTTTACATTGTCATAAACCAAAAGTCTCTAATCCAATCCCAATCCCATGAGTCTCTCGCCAAGGTAGTTTACAAAAAAATCTTCGTCAAAATAACTTAAAGTAGTAGGGTCCCGATAAAAGCGATCTCCCTGTTTAAAGCTTTCATAGTGTATACCCCACCCCATTTCCCGCATTTTTTGGGTACGCGGCAGCCGGGTTAGAAATATCTTTCTTTCGCCATGAGTCTGGGAGAGAACTCGATAATGTTTCATAAGAAATTTATATGGATATATCTTACGCCCTTCGAACTGAACGCTATGCCCCCCGCTTGTTACTAGGTCTACAGGCCGGGGTTGGGATTTCCAGGCCTTTATCTGGGGGTAAATTTGTGGCTGTCGTCCAAAGGAAAAATACCTGAAATAAGTCTCCGGATCAGCCTGGTCTGGGTATTCTTCTTCATTTATCGGGAAGAAATTTATTAGGGTGAAATCGATGGCATTGTAACCTTCCTGGTCTACCCGGTAAATTGCATCCCGCAGGGAAAGTTCTGGCCAGGGAGATAGGCGGATTTCATCCGAATCGACATGAATATACCAGTCTGCATGCGCCTCGGCTGCAATCTCTGCTTTTCGCTGCAATACTTCCGCCCAAAAATTCTGTTCAGAAGGTGAATCCGGAAATCGTTCCAACCCAACCAACATGCCCGAATTCTCATTCTTGAATAAAATCAAGCGTTCCCACGTGCGGTCGGTTGACCAGCCATCCATGACATGGACTTGGACACCGCTTTGAACAAGCTTTGACAGTATTGGAATAATAATATCCTCGTCGTTATAAGTCGCCATAATTGCCAGGACTCGGAAGCCTTCTGGGACATCAAAAGAGTTTTTGCTCATTTCCTCGCGCCAAATAAGCGCCAAGACAGAGTTTCTAGTCTGGTGAATTTCGTTGCTGATAAAACCGACCTGATCGGGAGTCAGGTCAAATTGGATAAGCAAGTTTTTGAATTCCATCAAATTCCACTTCCCCATTGCAGGGAAGGATGCCGGCAAGGTGGTTAGGGAACTACTGGCCTGATTACGATCTATGGTCGCAACCAAGATACAACTGGCATGCCTTTGCCATTTTTTCAGGGCCGAGAGAAGTATTTCCGGAGACGGTAGTCGCTCTATAACGCGATCGCATACAATCACAGATCTTTCTAATATGCCTACAGGTAATTCGGGCGGTGGTTGATACCTCATATCCCATAGTAGTCGGGGGAATTGTGGGTCAATTTGAATATGCCCCGAATCGCCACTGGCTGCGACATCTAATTCAACTTCTAGGTGAAGCAGGGTTGCCGCCTCTTCATCGAGCCTAATAAAAATAACATAGTCGCACGCCATCCGCCCAGCAAGAACGAATGCCATTCTATAAATATCCAATGAAAAGTCAGGGTCTTTCTGTGGTGTTCCTATGTTGTTCACTTCAAGCAGTTGATGGGCGGTAATTCTATTCAGCCAGTTAACGGACCGGGCCAAAAATCGGCGAAAGGTTTGCATTGGTATCATTCCACGTAACTGAAAAATTCAATCCCTTGACCTGTTCAAATGAGGCATTGCTTGTCCGGTATATGGAATCTCCAGGAAATTGCATAGAAGCCGCATGGTTGAATCATCCGATAAATTTAACACAAGCAAATCGCGGGGGCGGAATCTGAAATAATCCAAAACCTTCTTATTATGAAATTCATAATGCGCTTTAAAGATCTCCGGGTCGTACAATGTATTTTCGTTAATGTTATAAATGCACTGCATGGCATCCCATAGCCATCCTAGATAGCGGTATGGAAAGTTTTTCAGATCCGCGGCGATCGGTACATCACTGGTGCCCATTAATTTCGCGTGAAATCCGACCAGCGAAGTGTACCATTCGTCGGCGCTGCTTCTAACAGTTAGAATAAACTTTGATTCTGGAAATACCTGGTCCAGAATTTGATATGTATAATCAAGACTGAAAGGAATATCCTGGAAAGCGTCGGCCGATTCGCAATATTTTATTATTCTTGTAAAATCGCGCCGTGCCCAATCGTGTATCAAGAGCTCAGCTTCAGCCTGGTCGCCAACTCTATAACCAAAATCATGCAGTACACTCTCCATGGTTGTTGTCCCTGTTTTGTTTTGCCCGATACAAAACACCTTAGGCTTGCGGATTGTGACACCCTGCTTTCTACCCATCATCCGACTAACAAACGATCCTAGCGGGTTCAACTTTTCATTAATCAATTTATTTGACATCTTACAGTTATTTTGCCATCTGGTTTCCTCAATGTCAAGTGACCCGCCTTGTGGAAAAACCACAAGGCGGGTGACATTTTATAGAGTCTTGGGTTTTAGAACTTACGGCACGCCGATCCGGAG
>NZ_JBXMTI010000075.1:0-14172 GCF_057083605.1 Candidatus Villigracilis sp.
GGTACAACACCATTTCATCCTTTACCCCGTTCCTGAGTGAGCCTGCAATAGAGCTTGGTGAAGTCGTCCCAGACATATTCCCACCTGAAACGAAATATTTGGCATTGTTGGTTCAAGACGAGGCCGAATGGATGCCGTTTTTGCTTAAGCGCGAACCTCTAGTAGCCCAATGGGGAAGTGAATGGCTGGGTGAGTACGGACGGCAAATCTATTTAATGTCACTTTTTCAGGGATGCAGAAAAGAGAAAGATTGGCCTTGTGTAGAAACCGCCCTGGGGCAAGTGGGAGAAGAGCCTCAATTTATTATCACATATCGAATAGAGAAAAAACTGAATGAGCAGATTCGTGCCACAGGGCAGTGGGCCGATGTTTTTTCAAATAACCGCTATATTGTCTGGCAGGCCATTGGATCTCATTCGCCTTAGTAGCATTTCAATTTTAATGAAATAAATTAAATACAGGGCTTTCGCTCGCTCTCGCTTTACCGTGTCACCCTGAGCGATAGCGAAGGGTCTCAACCCCTGAAATCAGAGATTCTTCGCTCCGCTCAGAACGACAAGCGAGAGTCCTGAAATAAAAAAGCGGCGCATCGTTGCGCCGCTTTTTGTTGAGAGCTAATCCGATTTATTCTCACTTGAGGTCTTGCCTTCGGATTTGGTTTCCTTCTTTTCGGACTTTTCAGGCTTCTCAGATTTGGTCGAACTGGTATTGCCTGAAGGTGACTTGTGATCTGTGGCGTAAAACCCTGAACCCTTAAAGATGATCTTGGTGGGAGTAATGACCTTTTTGAGTGCCTTTTTGCGGCATTCAGGACAGGTTTTCAAAGGGGCATCGGTGAAAGATTGATGGCGTTCGAATTGGATCCCACAAGATTCGCAACGATAGGTATAAACAGGCATATTAGAACTCTCCTTACTTCTTACTTTCTTGAAACAACTATGGCATTATAGCGTGCATAACAGGGTGTGGCAAGCCTTAAGATGCGGCGTGTTATAATTTTCTAACATTTTTGGAGGGCTTCATGCTGAAAATCGAGATTATTTACTGTGCAGTCTGACATTACACTGGCCGGGCCGTGAGCCTGGTGGATGAGTTACTTAAGGATTATGAGCACCTGATCGAATCGGTGGTGTTAATTCCCTCGGACGGAGGCAGGTTTGAGGTCAGCGTGAACGGGCAATTAATCTACTCAAAATTGGAAACAAAACGTCACGCGGAAGCAGGCGAGATCATTAACATCATCTCAAAAATGGTTGATTAGAGGATTACGGATGGCGAAAAAAGGAAGAGTATTTTCAGGAGCGCGCCCAACGGGGCGGCAACACTTGGGGAATTATCTTGGCGCAATTCAGAATTATGTTGCGTTGCAGGATGAATACGATTGCGTCTATTGCATTGTGGATGTCCACGCATTAACGACGGTGGAGACTACCCAGGAATTAAAGTTAAACACTTTTGAAATGGCGTTGGATTGGCTTGCGGCGGGCATTCGCCCTGAGGAGTCGATCCTGTTTGTGCAATCGCATGTGCCTGAAGTGATGGAATTGCACACCTATCTTTCGATGGTCACTCAATTCGGCAAATTGACTGACCTGCCAACCTTCAAGGAAAAAGTGCGCCAACAACCTGAGAATATCAATTATGGATTGGTCGGATACCCCGTTCTGATGACCGCGGACATTGTGCTTTACAAAACGGACGTTGTCCCGGTTGGCATCGACCAGGCTCCGCACATCGAATTTGCACGCGAGATCGTACGTTCCTTTAATTATCGCTATAACACCAAGGTGTTGGTTGAACCGCAAGTAAAACATACCGAAGTTTTGAAAGTCTTAGGTATCGACGGCAAAGACAAGATGAGCAAGAGTTTGAATAATCACATCGAGCTTGCATCCACGCCGGAAGAGACTGTCAAACGTGTGCGTGAGATGGTCACCGACCCTGCCCGTGTAAAGCGCACCGATCCGGGCAACCCTGATGTGTGCAATGTGTTTACCATGCACAAAATCATATCGCCACAGGAAGATATAGACATGGTTAATGTCGAATGCCGCAGGGCCGGCATCGGCTGCGTGGATTGCAAATTGTTGTTTGCGAAAAATCTGAATAAGCACCTTGAACCGTTCCGTGCCAAACGCGCCGAGCTTGCTTCACAGGAAAGTTATGTGCAGGATGTTTTGAACGACGGTGGCAAACGCGCCCGCGTCATTGCTCAAAAGACAATGGCGGAAGTGCGCGAAGCGATGCAACTTCCTTAATTTCAAGAACAGGGAAGGCAATCCGCAGATTTAACAGATTACACAGATTGATGGAGAAAAAAATCGGCGAAATCTGAGTAATCTGTGGATTTTTCTTCAGTTGATAATTTATGCGAATATTAATCCAACGAGTTTCCCAAGCCAGTGTAAAAGTAGATCACCAGACTATTTCCAAAATAGGGAAAGGCCTGGTGATTTTATTAGGCATTGGCCATGGCGATGGGGAAGCGCAGGCGCAATTCCTAGCTGAGAAAGTGGCAAACTTGCGGATATTCGAAGATGAACAGGGTAAGACCAATTTATCTGTTCTGGATGTCAAAGGTGAAGCCATCGTCGTTTCGCAGTTCACGCTTTATGCTGATACCCGTAAGGGACGTCGTCCTTCATTTATAGATGCCGCGTTGCCTGATCTTGCATCCCCGCTTGTGGATCGCTTTATTGAATTACTGCACGGGCACGGTGTGCCGACTCAGGCCGGTCAATTTGGCGCACATATGGAAGTTGAAATTTATAACGATGGGCCTGTAACCATATGGCTGGAAAAATGATCAAAAGACCGAATGCAATTCAGCGTCTCATTCATCGCCTGGTGATGCTGCGCCCGGTCACAGCATTTGTTGCTCCCAGGATCCATCACCTGGATGGCGCTATGTTGAAATTAACAAATCACCGACATAGCATATCTGAAATTTTAGGTTGGTATATTATTCAGCTAGAGACCGTGGGCGCAAAGACAGGCAAGGTGCATGTATCGCCACTAGTTGGCGTGCCAGATGGCGAAAAGATTGCCGTGATCGCATCCAGTTTTGGGCGTCAGCATAACCCGGGCTGGTACTATAACCTCAAAAAGAATCCTGAATGCCATGTTCATATGAATGGCCGATCAGACAAATATCTGGCACGTGAAACAAGCGGCGCAGAACGCGAGAAATACTGGCAAATAGCAATCTCGTATTATGCAGGTTACGAAAAATACAAAGAACGCGCCGCGCATCGCCATATCCCGGTCATGCTGCTTGAACCCGTAAAATAATTGCCAATATGAGAATTTCATGATAAAGTTGCGCTCGTAGGATGCAAGTAGGTTTTCGTTGTGGAAGTATCAAGAAGGACGCTCAAAGCACAACATTTGAGTTGCTTTATTTACCACCCGATGAAAGACATACTGCGTCACCTCATTTTTTCTTTGCTTAGGAGGCAAAATGTCTGAACGTGTGGTAGGTACGGTAAAGTGGTTCAATGGCACCAAGGGTTTTGGTTTCATCGAGCGCGAAGGTGGTCCTGATGTCTTTGTACATTTTTCCGCTATTCGGGGCGATGGTTTCAAGAACTTGCAGGAAGGCCAGAAAGTCGAATTCACCATCGAACAAGGTCCCAAGGGATTGCAAGCCGCTGATGTAGTGGTTCTCTAATTCTGATCAGACCAAAAGAGTCTCGTCGAAAGACGGGACTCTTTTTTTATTAAAACGTAGTAACGACTTTAGTCGTTTTTTAAATATATGCGACGTACTCTACGACCCCGCTTCTTTCGGGACCCATAACTGGGCATCTGTTTCTACAGCCATTGCCCCCGCCTTGAGCATGGACTCCACGTCTGCATCCGTCCATACACCTCCAGCACCGATGATGGGAAGCCCAAGCATCGCCGCCGAGTGGACGATATCCAATGAGCGCGCGAATAAAGACTGTCCGTATAACCGCCCGGTGATTAAATTACCATGCTCATCATATAAAGCCCCGCGAGGGGAGGCAAGGCTGATCGCATGTGCGCCATGCTGGATCAAACGTGGACCCAAACTTAATATCTGTTCATGGGGCAATGAAAAAATTAATGGAATTTCCCCAACGCACATTTCCAAATTCAATAAGATGATATCGTCTGAAAGCAGAGGTGCGAAACCAAGCTCAACCGCCATTACGTTTTCGACGTTTTCAAGCTCTCGAACCATGCGCTGAGTTTCCTCCGGTCGATCTGCCATCAAGTGGACGATAATCGGCAGGTCAGTCCGATTCCATTTGGCAGAATATTTTTTCAGCACATTACTGAACCCGGGATTCGGCAGGCCCGTATGGAGCAGGAATCCGCCGGGGAATTGGATCAAGGCTGGTTGGGCAGTCGGCAGGCGTGGGCGCAGTGAGATCGGATTCGTCACGAAAGCGCCGAAGCGACTGAGACATCCGATGTCTTCAAGACTTCGGACGTCTGGTGCGAATCCAAGGGACCCCGCTGCGTTGATGAGTGGTTTGCTAAAATATAAGTCGCGTTTCATATTTTATTTCCCGTCATTGCGAGGGCGATAGCCCGAAGCAATCTCCTACGTTGTCATGGGATTGCTTCGTCGGGAAGAGCACCCTCTTCGCAATGACGAAAATTATTAAGGAGAGTTATGCAGCCCTTACAAGGAATTCAAGTATTGGACTTAAGCCGCGTGCTTGCCGGCCCATATTGTACGATGGTTCTAGGTGACCTGGGCGCGGATGTGATCAAAGTGGAGCCGCCCGAAGGCGATGAGACACGCGGGTGGGGGCCGCCGTTCGCAGGAGGCGAGAGTGCCTATTATTTGTGTGTCAACCGCAATAAGCGCGATATTGTGATCGATTTGAAAACCGATGAAGGCAAAGGTGTTTTGCGTGAACTTGCTATACAGAGCGATGTGTTGGTTGAAAATTTTCGACCTGGCACGTTGCAAAGGTTTGGTTTGGATTTTGAAACCCTGCATGAATTGAACCCGAAATTGATCTATTGCTCGATCACCGGTTTTGGTCAAACCGGTTCCATGCGCGATAAGCCTGGCTATGATTTCATGATCCAGGCTTCAGGCGGATTAATGAGCATTACCGGCGAACCCGAAGGTGAGCCGATGAAAACTGGAGTGGCGGTTGTCGACCTGTTTGCGGGGCAGAACGCGATCATTGCGATCCTTGCTGCTTTGCAGGCACGTGCATTTACTGGGCAAGGACAGCATCTCGATATTGCCTTGTTTGATACACAATTAGGCTGGCTTGCGAATGTTGCCAGTAATTATTTGATCTCTGGTAAATTACCCAAGCGTCATGGCAATGGGCATCCGAATATTGTTCCTTACCAAAGCTTTCAAGCCAATGATGGATGGTTTGCAATTGCGGTGGGGAATGACCGTCAGTTTGTGCGTTTGTGTGATCTGCTTGGGAAACCTGAGCTTGGGGTGGATGAAAGATTTGCCACGAATTCCGCCCGCGTAGAAAACCGTGACGAGATCATTGCTTTACTTGCTGCCATTTTCAAAACGGCTTCAGTTTCAGAGTGGTTGCAAAAGTTGGAGCAGGCTGAAATCCCCTGTGGCCCGATCAATAACTTTGAACAGGTCTTTTCCATGCCTCAGGTTAAGGAAAGGGAAATGCTGGTACAGATGGAACATCCAACCATTGGGGCGTTGCCACTGGTTGGGTCACCGCTTAAGATGAGCGGTACGCCTGTGGAATATAAACTTCCGCCACCCTTGTTAGGAGAACACACTGAGGATATTTTGACGAACGTTCTTGGGTACTCCAGCCAACAAGTGACAGAATTGCGGGAACGAGACTGTATTAGATAGATAAACTTTATTGGAGGTTGTTTATGGATACGATTATTTTTTCAGCATCGCCTTTGAAGGCGTTTTCAGGGGGGATATTCGCAATTGTGTTTATGTTCCTGGTGGCTTTGATGAGCGTGTTTGCAGCAATATTCCCTGGACGCGGACGCAATAAGGTCTTTACCCGGATCGGTGCGGGGTTTTCTGCCATCATATTATTGCTTGCGGGCATCGGCATGACAATCGCCACATACAACTCCTATCAAAACGGGGATGAAACTGTGCTGGTGCGAGTGGAAGAAAAAAATGAAGTGACCCGCAAGTGCAACAATTACTATTGTACCGATTACGTGCTCGATACAACTGACGGAAATAAATATTATGCGTTCGGGGTTGAGAAGGATGTGTGGGATGTGATCGAAGTCAACGGCTGTTATCGGTTCACTTATTACCCCATCAAACCTCTGCTGGCCGATTATTTGCAGGAGGATAAGTATCCTGACCTATATGAAGCAACAGGCGATATTATACAGATTGAAAGGGTCAACTGCCCTTAGGTTTCTCAGTGGATGCACTAAAACTATGTAGATGAGATTGCTCCCTGCGCCCGTCTTCGGTGCAGGGTTTGTTCAAAACGCCGCCGAGGACGGCGGCTGGAGCCTGCGGGTTAACTGCTCATAGGTTTTTGGATGTGATACATCGTTAAAAGCGGAGTCCACTGTTTGGATTGGATGATCAGCCCCCGCTGAGTCAGATGCGCGTCCAGGGTGATCAATCCGAAATCGGTGTCGGGATGTCCCCAGCGAAAGAACACGTCGAAGAGTTTGATATCTACACCGCGCGGCTCTTCGAGAAAGAGACTGCCGTTTGGCTTGAGCACTCGAATGATCTCATCAATCGCTTTGCGCCAGTTTGGGATGTGATGCAGAACACCAAAGATAACGACCACATCCTTGCTTTCATCTGCAAATTGACTTAGATCTTCCGCACTCTGCACGATGAATTGAAACTGGGGATATTGCTTTTTTGCCAGCTCAATCTGCTCTTCCATTACATCCAAACCAATATAGCTTTTTGGGGTCAATTCATTGAGCAGAAAAGCGCCATAGCCTGAACCACAACCGATTTCAAGCACATCCTTATTTTTCAAATTGAGGCCCATGCTTTTGAACATGGGTATTTCAAAGAAGCGCTGTCCCAGCTTACGGGGCAACGATTGCATAGCGCGGAATTCCGGTGTTGAAAGTTTCATATAAATTTTGCCCCTCTCCCAATTTGGGAGAGGGGCTAGTGGTGAGGGTAATTATGCCGTTTCTATCAAACCCATTGCCTGCAACATCTCTTCGTTGCTGGCGAACTTGAATTCTGGCAGCCCGCGCTTTTTGGCTTCCTCCACTTCAACCGTTTCGAGGCGTTTAATATCCTCTTTGGTGATAACGGGCTTGTGAAGAGATTTCATCTTTTCAACAACTGCTTCAACGCTGGCATTGGCAGGTTCTTTAGCCTGCAAGTATTGCAGGACAGCCTTGCCGGCGTTATTTCCGTCGCGGCGTGCATAACCGACCAATCCTTCGCTTGCCTTGCGGGACCAACCGCCAACGAAGATGCCTTCAATAGTAGACTCGTACGAGACCCCTTCCACCGGGAAGCGCGGTTCTTTATTTTTCACGAACTCGTTCCATTCAGTTGGCAGACCAAAGGATTCATCCACTTTATCGCCGATGGCAAAGATGACAGTATCTACGTTCAGCACTCGTTTTACGCCTGTTCCTTTGGCGCTGGTCTTTCCATCTTTTTCGATCAGGGTATTATCTTCCACTTCCAGTTGAGTCAACTTGCCGTTCTCGCCGTACATGGCAGTGGGGGAGGCCAGAAAATCAAAGTGGAATTTTGCTTCCGAGGTCTTTGGGTCTGCTTTCGCGAGGGAATCCAAAATTTTGTGGCGGCCAATTTCCAAGTCCTGGTTGATCGTTTCAAGAACCGGGCGGACGCGTTCCATTTCCTTGTCAAATTCCTCCAGGTCGAGATATCCAATTAAGTGCTTCATCTCTTCTTTGGTGAAATTGACTTCGGCAGGCCCACGCCTTACAACAGCGGTTACTTCCTCCGCTTTCTGCACGTTGATGAGATGACGCGCAATATCCACCATCACATTGCCGGCGCCGATAATGGCACAGCGTTTTCCAAAACGATAATTTTTCTGGCTGAAAGGCGGGAGCTTGTTATAAAAATAAACCACATCCTTGGCATGATACACACCTTCAAGTTCCTCGCCCGGTAAGCCCAGGGATTTTGTGCCCTGCGCACCAGCGGATACAAGAACGGCATCGAAGCCAAGCGCGCGAATGTCATCCAGCGTCAGGTCACCATTTGTGCCGACAGAAACATTTCCATAATAATCAATGTTTGCAAGGTCAAGCGTCTGGCGGAATTGTTTGCGCAATCCCTCTTTCATTATATGCTTCTCAGGATAAATGCCATATTCTGCGAGGCCACCAGGTTTAATATCACGATTGAAAATCACCACCCGCGCCCCCGCGTTTGCAAGTTCGCGTGCACCAAACAGGCCAGCCGGCCCCGCGCCGATCACAGCGACAAGATTTTGTTTTTCCACGACCACGATCCTCCTCGAATTTCGACAAAAACTGTCTCATTATATGTGAAAACATGACTCCCAACAAGTTACATCCCTTCATATTTTACTCACAATTTTGCAAATTACTATACGTGGTCTTCCGCGGAGGGAATGTCGCAGAAAAAACTGTGCCGCGTATTACTATCTATGCTAAGATTAAGTATCGTTTCATACCAGCAAGGAGTCACCATGACCGACGAACCCAAAGACGATCCCGGTAAAAAAATGCGTAAGTTATTAGGCAGCGCATCGCCTATGATGCGCCTGCCAAAAAAGAATTCGAACAATGTCTCATTCCTTCCCAAACAAGAAGAAGATGAAAATGCGGATGAGCCTCCCAAGCAGGATGCCTCAGCGCCTGAATCGCCAGAACTTACGCTCGCCTCAATTCCCAAGCGGAAACCTGCTTCTGTTCCGAAAAGCAGAAACTCCATCTTTGGGCCTGCTCTTTGGAACGTTGCTAGTGTTATTTCCCTGGCTGTCAATGTGATTCTCGTTTTTGTCCTGGCATTCCTTGCCGTTGCCTTGAACAGATATGGCTTGAGTGTTTCTGCCATAATGGGCATGGGAACACAATTATTAGGCGGTTTGTATGGCAACTTTGAAAAAATGGACCGTGCTCACATCACAACCGATATTCAAGTTAACACAACCATTCCCGTACAGTTTGACTTGCAGTTGAACCAGCAGACGAATGTTGTCCTCAGCCAGGATGTGACGATCAACAATGCACTCGTTACAGTAAATACTGGTGGGCTTAACATCACCAGGGCAAATACAACCATCGTATTACCGCAGGGAACCACCCTGCCAATTGTGCTAAACTTGACCGTCCCCGTGAATACAACAGTACCTGTTACTCTTAATGTCCCGGTGGATATCCCGCTGGATGAAACACAATTGCACGAACCATTTACAGGCTTGCAGGAAGTTCTAAAACCCTTTTATTGTATGATCAACAGCAACGCCGTTAATTTGGATGGAGAACCAATCTGTAAATAACGGTATTTTTTGGAGATACATGGCAAACCCCATCACCCAAGTCACCCTTAAGAACGGCATGAAGGTCATGCTCAAAGAGATCCATACCGCGCCGATCATTTCCTCCTGGATCTGGTATCGCGTTGGCTCACGAGATGAACCCACCGGCAAGACCGGCATCTCACACTGGACCGAGCACATGCAGTTCAAAGGGACGAAAAAATTCCCCGCAAATATTCTCGATAAAGCCATCTCACGCGAAGGCGGGCGCTGGAATGCATCCACCTCACATGATTCCACCCGCTATTTTGAAACCATGCCAGCCGATAAAATTGACCTCGTTCTGCGCCTCGAAGCAGACCGTATGCAAAACAGCAACTTTAATGAAAAAGAAGTTGCATCTGAACGCACGGTTATTATCTCTGAGCGGGAAGGCAGCGAGAACGAACCGATGTTCAGGCTGGGGGAGGCAATTCAAAATTATGCCTTTCGTGTGCATCCATACCATCATGAGATCATCGGTGATATGGCAGATTTACACACCATTACGCGTGATGACCTTTATTCACATTACCGCAGATATTACGTTCCAAATAACGCGGTGCTCGCTATTGCGGGTGATTTTGAAACGAAAACCATGTTAAAGCGCATCAAAGAATTATTTGAACGCATTCCCAAAGGACAAACTCCGCCTCGGCTGGCCCGCTCGGAACCCGAACAAAAAGGTGAGATCAGCTTTTCTATGGAAGGCCCCGGCGAAACCAGCTTTGCTCAATTGGCCTATCATTTTCCCAATGCAACTGACCCGGATTATTTCCCTCTACAAGTGTTGGATAGCCTGCTTAACGGCGCCAACGGTCTTTCCTATAAGACATCACGCCTTTATCGCGCACTTGTAGATACAGGCTATGCAGTGGATGTCTCCGGCGGGTCCGAAGCTACGATAGATCCGTTTCTTTACCGTATCACCATAACCAACCATCCCAAACGCAAACTCGAAGAAGCCATTGCAGTGTTGGATGTTGAACTTAAAAAATTGCAGGATGAACTGGTAAACAGCGATGAAATCAAGCGTGCCGTCAAACAGGCGCGTGCAGTCTTTGCTTATGGAAGTGAGAACATCACCAACCAGGCATTCTGGATGGGTTACACAGCCATGTTCTCGTCCTATGATTGGTTCACAACTTATTTGGATCAACTTGCCAGAGTCACTCCACAGGATGTACAACGTGTGGCTCAGAAATATTTTCAGGCCAAAAACCGTGTGATAGGCACCTACATTCCGAAAGGCAATGGAGGATAGATGGCAAAATCATATGCAAAACCATCCCTGCCCGGGCCTGAGGATATTTATCAGGCTGTCCTTTCAAATGGAATTACAGTTTTTGCCCGTTCAAACTTCAACAGCCCATCCGTCAGCATGGGCGGGTATCTATCCGCTGGTGCGATTTTTGAAAGCGATGAGAAATTAGGCCTGGCAGATTTTGTTGCATCCTCTTTAATGCGCGGCACGCAAACACGCAGTTTTGATGCAATTTACAATGAGCTTGAATCTGTAGGCGCCAGCCTGGGCTTTGATTCAGGCGTCCACAAGACCAGTTTTGGCGGACGTTCGCTGGTGGAAGACCTTCCGCTTTTGCTCAAACTACTTTCTGAGTCATTGCAAACACCTGCTTTCCCCAAAGATGAAATTGAAAGATTGCGCGCGCAACTGCTCACCGGGCTTGCGATCCGCGCGCAGGATACTTCTGATATGGCTGATATAGTTTTCGATCAAATGTTATTCAACGGTCATCCATATTCCAGGCCCAGTGATGGGTTTCCAGAGACGATCCAATCGATCACACGGAAGGATATGAAGGAATTTCATCGCCGCTATTTTGGACCGAGAGGCCTGGTCATTGCAGTCGTGGGAGCGATCCACCCGAAGAAAGCGGTCGAAGAGGTGGAACGTGTCCTCGGTGGCTGGCAGGTTCCAGGTCAGATTGAAGCGCCCGCTCTTCCTCCATATAGACCCATAAAGAAAATGAAAAAGCGTCATCATAAGATTTCAGGAAAATCTCAATCTGATCTTGTGATTGGCATGGTGGGGCCGAGCCGCAAAGACCCTGATTACATGCCCGCGTCTTTGGGCAATTCGGTGTTGGGGCAATTTGGCATGATGGGGCGCATCGGCGATGTGGTGCGAGAAAAATCTGGTCTGGCTTATTATGCTTACTCCTCGTTGAGTTCTGGGATGGGACCTGGTACCTGGGAAGTGAATGCGGGTGTAAACCCGGCAAACTTAAAGAAGGCAATTGATCTGATCGAGAAGGAGTTGCGCCGTTTTGTAAAACATGGCGTGACAAAAGATGAGCTTGCCGACAGCCAGGCGAATTACATCGGACGACTGCCGCTTTCATTGGAATCAAATAGCGGTGTGGTAAATGCAATTCTCAACATTAAGCGTTACGACTTGGGCATGGATTATTATCAACGCTTCGATGAGATGATACGCAGCGTCACACGCGCTGATGTGTTGGCAGCCGCGCGCAAATACATTGACACAGATCGCCTTGTGATTGCCGTCGCGGGCCCATAATCTATTTTATGAAACTAGCCACTGGTGTTGATCTGATCGATATTGACCGCGTTCGTGAAGCGATGGAACGCCATGGGGAACGTTTTGTGATGCGCGTTTTTACAAAAGGGGAACAACGTGATTGTGGCGGCCGAATTTCCTCCCTTGCGGTGAGGTTCGCTGCAAAGGAAGCAGTTGCAAAGGCATTGGGCTGTGGCATCGGTGATGTGGGCTGGCGGGATATTGAAATCAAGTCAGATGAAAACAAGGCGCCTAGTTTAATATTATATAGGGAGGGAAAGAGGTTAGCGGATCAATTGGGGCTATCGAACTGGTCTATTAGTTTGAGCCATACAGAAAAACAGGCTATAGCCTTTGTGGTGGCGATTGGTGAATAAAGTACCGGAATAATAAACACCTCCCGTAGCCAGTAATACGGGAGGTTCGTAAGGACATGTCGAGATGATGTGAAAGGCGAAGGTTTTCACATCATCTCAATTTATTTCTGATCCTCTACGCCAATCCAAAGGTGGCCGGGCATAACAGGCCGGTAGGGACGAATGATTATTTTCCCCAATTCAAATTGCTTTTGGCCGCTTTCCAACATACTTGGATGTACAAGACAAAGATCTGGAGTGCGACCGAATTTTTTGCTGTAATAATCCATTGCTTTTTGGATTTTTACGCTTAATGTCGTCTGAGGGTCGTTGTCAAACCATAACATTCCAGTATGCATGATATTTGCCTTTCTTATCAACTAGTCGATGGTTGGAGCCTGAAAATTAATTAATTTATTTTCTTCGCGCATGGCGAATTGTGAACCTGTATTCAAATGCGTTAGTGTATATTTTGAGTCGCCAGTAACGAAATTCGCTTCATCTGCGTTTTCGATGTGACCGAACAGGCGCGTTCGGAAGAATTCCATCCATGCCTTCATGCTTTGTGCGCGCGCCGCATTCAAAGTGACGATGGGCCATACACGTCGGCTGGGGCCACGTAAGAGCAGCCAGCGTAGATTTTGTTCCACTTGCTGATCTAATTTTGTAACAGCCTCAAGGTTATCAATCAAAAGCAGAATCGATTGTTGTTCACCTTTGTTGTTATGCGCCCAAGTAACCAGAGATTGCAAGAGTTCTTTGGTGTTGTCATCTTGAGTAACGTAAATCCCGGCATTGTTTTGATTGCCATCGAAATCCTTCCACTCATCGGGATAGGATGTGATGACACCATATTGCACTTCGGATGGTAAGTGGAGTAGATCTGCGGCGCGGGCGATGGTTTGCAGGAGGGTTGTCTTGCCGCTGGCTTGATCACCAATAATAAGGATGGGGCCGGGGATGGGGTCATATAGATTTAATAGTACAGGTAAACCATCTTCTGCCAGGCCGAGGAAGAGCGCTTCGCGCGGAAGTGGAGATGCATCAGCGAGGACAGACTTCAAAGTTGGCGTGGCAGGCGTGGGCGGAGGTTGATGCGCTTGCTCTTCCTGAGCAAGTTCAACCAATGCGCCAATCATCAAGTCAAAGTGGTTTGATTTGTTCATATTAGAACACCTGTTCTAATAATAATCCCTCTGGTATTGAAAGTCAAGAGGGAGTTTTCAACAATTCATATTAAATTCATTACCGGCAATTTGTCTTGACGATGTGAGTTGTTTTGGTATAATCGCTCTGCTTAATCACTCGCCGACGTAGCTCAATCGGTAGAGCACCCGCCTTGTAAGCGGGCGGTTACGAGTTCAAGTCTCGTCGTCGGCTCAATGATTGCTGAATGAGAAATGTGATCGGTGATCAATAACAATTTATCATGGGCAGTTACCCAAGTGGCCAAAGGGGACTGACTGTAAATCAGTTGTCAGAAGACTTCGGAGGTTCGAATCCTTCACTGCCCACCTGTACCAGCATTTGTTGGTGCTCCCGCCAGGGAAAACAGCACGTTAAGCCCTCATAGCTCAGTTGGCAGAGCACACCCTTGGTAAGGGTGAGGTCACGAGTTCGAATCTCGTTGAGGGCTCAGTTGCTGAAAAGCATTCTTGTATATATAAAAGGAGATCGGAAAATGGCGAAGGAAAAATTTGATAGAAGCAAGCCGCATCTGAACGTGGGGACAATGGGTCACATCGACCATGGCAAAACCACCCTGACAGCGGCGATCACAAAAGTAGCCGGCCTCTCGGGACAGGCT
>NZ_JBXMTI010000076.1:0-13343 GCF_057083605.1 Candidatus Villigracilis sp.
CAAAAGAGCAAAGAAATTGCACAGGAGAATGTTATGAACATCGAAGAACAAATTGAATTATTAATGCAGGGCACAGAATATGGCGATGAAGATTTGAAGAAAGCCATGACTGCTGAACTCCGCGAACGCCTGAAACTCTCCGAGAAAGAGGGTCGGCCTTTGCGCGTGTACTGCGGCTATGACCCCACCTCCACCGACCTGCATTTGGGGCATACCATCTCCATGCGCAAACTGCGTCAGTTTCAGGATTTGGGGCATGATGTAACTTTCCTGATAGGAAGTTACACTGCATTAGTGGGCGATCCATCGGATAAAAACAAAGCGCGTCCAATCCTGACCCAGGAACAAGTGGCTGAAAATTCCAAGACCTATGCCGAACAAGCATTCCGTGTGCTGGATCGCAAGAAGACCAAGGTTCGTTACAACGGTGAGTGGCTCTCCGAACTCAACCTTGTCGATTTGATTCGCCTGGGCCAGAACTTTACTGTGCAACAATTTTTGGCGCGCGATAATTTTGCTAACCGTTTGGAAAAAGGTGAGCCGATCTACCTGCACGAGACTTTCTATGCTTTGATGCAAGGCTATGACGCCGTTGCAATGCAAACGGATATTCAAGTTGGTGGTTCAGATCAGTTGTTCAATATCATCGTGGCTGGGCGTAAATTGCAGGAATCACAAGGACAAAAGCCGCTGGTCGGCATCATCACCGGTATTTTGCCAGGCACAGACGGCGTGCAGAGAATGTCCAAATCCACTGGCAATATTGTTCCGATCAACAGTGGTGAGAACGATATGTTTGGCAAGTTAATGTCTGTGCCAGATTCAGCGATGGGCGTTTACATGCGCCTTGTCACGCGTTGGAGTCCGCATGAAATTGAAAGGATCGAGAAGGATATGGCCTCTGGAGCGTTACATCCACGTGATGCAAAGATGAAAATGGCGGGCGAGATCACCAGCATTTTCTATGGCGAAGATGAAGCAAAAGCGGCTCAGGAGAATTTCATTAAGACCTTCCAGCAAAAGGAAGTTCCCGATGAAATGCCCGAGTTTGAGCTGCAACCCGGTCAGACTGTAGTGGATGTCATTTTGGCGGCCAAACTGGCAGAAAGCAAAAGCAAGGCTCGCGCACTAATCGACCAAAAAGGTGTGCGTTTGGATGGGGAAGTTCTGGAGCGCGGTGATGCTGCTTTTCCTCACCCGGGAGTTTTGCAGGTGGGCAAGCGGCGTTTCCTGCGGGTGAAGTAAATTGAAATAAAAAGACGTGGTGAATAAGAAATCACCGCATCTTTTTATTTTTTGCTATTGACTTCTTTGGTTTTGCGACCTCTTTTTAATTGCCTTCTGAGGTTTTTTCGGTGAATTCGAATAAATGATTCTAGATTCACTTTCGATCATTTTTTTGAAAATACTTACTATAGCGGGGTCGAACTGCTTGCCGGAAAGATTAGTGATGTATTCCATCACCTCTTCCTCCTCCCAGGCTTCTCGATAGGGGCGGTTAGATAGCAGTGCATCCCAAACGTCTACAACTGCAAAGATGCGAGCGGATAGAGGAATTTCTTCGCCCTTTAATCCGCGTGGGTATCCTTTGCCATTCCACCACTCATGGTGGCAATAAGCAATATCTATGGTAGGGCGCAGGTAGGCAATGGGGGATAGCAAATCGTAGGCGTACTGGGGATGTCTTCTCATCTCTTTCATTTCAGTTTTTGTGAGGGGACCGGGCTTTCGCAGGATGTGATCTGGCACGCCCATTTTGCCGATGTCATGCAGCAATGCGCCACGGCGGATGTGAGTCAATTCAGATTTGGGTATGCCCATTTGCCGTGCCAGTTCCAGGGTCAGATTGGTGACGCGGCGGGTGTGTCCCTGCGTCTCTTTGTCACGCAGTTCAAGAGCTTTCCCCCATCCTTCAAGAGTTGTGTCATAAGCAAGCGAGAGTTCCTGGTTGGAGCGTTGCAGATTTTCGAACAATTGCGCGTTGTCAATTGCAATGATCGCCTGACCCGCAAGAGTTTTCATGAAATCTTTCCAATCCGTTGTTGGAGTAAATGGATATCTAAAATAGGTTTCGATGATGCCTTTTGTGGCACCTTTGTTAAAAAGTGGTACACCGTAATAGCTAACAAACCCTTCAGCGGAAAGATGATCTGGTTTAAGATTTACATCTCTATCCATATTTTTTATATAAAGATCATTGCGGCTCAATAGTATCTGGCTTGCCAGACCGTCACCGATTCCAATGGAGGTACGCCTGACGGATTGGCTGTTGAAACCGGTTGCAGTGTAGCAATCAAGCATTTGGCTGTTGAGGTTGAAGACGAGGATACGAGCGGCGCTTGCTCCCATTTTTGAGGTTAGATGTTCCGTCAGAATATCCAGCGTGATGTGCAAATCAATGCTGGAAGTGATCGCCGAATCAACTTCGCGTAGTGTTGTGAGGCGGCGGATCTGCTCCTCGCTTCTTTCATATAGATTGGAACGGTAGATTGCGTTACCAGCGATTTCAGCCAGCGTTGTGAGCAGACGTGTGTGGTTCGATTCAATTTGTCTTGGCTTCTGTATGGCCACAATGATGACACCAATTGTTTCGTTTGCTGTGTGGACCGGGACTGCGATTCCTCCCCAGCCTTTGCCGAGGAATTTTGCGTTTTCAGAATGTGCGATTGGGTCGTTTATGAAATCAGGGCTGATGTGAATGGTTCCGCTGGAATATACCTTTCCGATAATACCTTCGCCCGGGACAAAGCTGGATTTTGGCAGGCTTGCCAGCCATCCGCTGGTTGCATGAGGTATGAGCGCATCTGTTTCATGGTCATAAAGTAATATGGTGGCTGCATCGGTTCCAACACTTGCCCTGATCTCGTTTAAGAGAATGGGCAACATTTCATTTGTATCTTTCGCTGCACGGAGGCTAAAGGATACACGGTTAACCATTTCCAGCTCTTCAAGCCTTTGTCTTGTTTCGGTGTAAAGCCTCGTATTTTCGAGTGATGTAGCGGCCTGGTGGGCAAATGTCTGTGCCGCGATGGCATCGTCTTGAGTGAATGCGCCCGGGGTACGGCTGTCAATTGTCAGATAACCGATCACCTGTCCGCGGGAAATGAGCGGGACACCCATCCAGCCGCGCACGTGATGTGAGTTACCCCAATTTTCAAAGCGGGGATCTTTTTGGCAGTCCTCAATGGTCAATGGCTGACCTGTGATATTGATAATGTTACAAAGGATATTATCTGCCGGGAAGACCTGGTTTATTACTTTTTCGGGATCGGGTAGCCCCTTTGTGGCGGTAATACGAATGTACTCGCCCTCAATTTCCATGATCGAGGCGCTGTCGTATAGTGAAATTTTGTGCAGCCATTCGAGAATCGCCTCGTGCAGGGAAGGCAGGTCAAGCAGATTAGTGAGACTTGTAGTTGCCTGCATGACAGTTTCTGCACTCTCGCGCCGTTTTTTTTCCAATTCAAATAGCCGCGCTTTTTCAATGCTGGTTGCGGCTTGATTGGCAAAGGTTTGAGCAACCTCTGCATGTTCATTGTTGAAAAAGCCCGGTGTCTTGCTATCAAGATTTAGGAAACCAATAACCTCATCATGTGCAAGAAGTGGTATTCCCATCCAGCCGCGTATATAGTTTGTGGGTTCAAATTTTATAAAGCGTTCATCCAACTGGGCATCTGAAATGACCTTGGGCTGGCGAATAGCTTCCATACTGCCCCATTTTTCGGTATTGGATTTATATCTACTCCCGATCAATTCCTGCGGGATGTTTTTTCCGGCTACGATCTCAACATATCCCTGATTGATCAATTCAATGGATGCGCTGTCATAATTTATCAATTTCTTCAGTGAAATAAAGATATGCTCGAATAGTTTGTTTAATCCAACGATGGATGTTAATTCCAGGGTGGATTCGCGCATTATCTCCGCTTCTTCACGCCGCTTCTTTTCCAACTCAAAGAGACGTATCCTCTCCATTGCATTAACCATCCCCCCAGCAATTGTATTCAGAAGCCTTTCGTCGTTTTCAGTAAATGCATCAGGAAGCTTGCTTTCTACATTTAATACACCAATTATTTTTGACCCGCTGCCGATGGGAACAGAAAGCTCTGATCGAATGCCAGATGTCACTTCATAGTATTCAGGCTCCAATGAAACATCCCCGGAGCGGATTGGCCTGCCTGTGGCGGCAACTTTTCCAGATATTCCTTTCGATAAAGGGATACTAAGCCCCACGTTTTCAGGGTTTGTACCTCGGTAGGAAAAATGAGGCTGTAGTTGATCTCCTGTTTCATTGAGTAAAAGAACGCCACAGTTGTCCGAATATAGCGTATCCCCAATAATATTTGTAATACTTTGGATCAACTTATCTGCATCGCTGGCCGTCGATTCGGCCAGTGCGGCTGAATGGAGAATGCTTAACTCTTTCAATTGTCTTTGCAGTGCGGCCTCTGCCTGTTTTTGCTCTGTAATGTCCGACAAAATGCCATGCCAGAAAAGAGGCGTACCATCTTCGCTTTTTATGATCGAGGCATCTTCTTTTATCCATACATAATGTCCATCACGATGACGCAATCTGTACTCAATGCGGAAAGGTTCGTTTGTAATGTCAGTTCGGATATCTTCAGCGAGCACACGTTCCTTATCGTCCGGGTGAAGAGAATTCTCCCAGATGTTTTCACCGGCATCCCATTCTTCGGGCGTGTATCCAAGCAGGTCTTTCATGCGTGGGCTGATATATTGTGATGTCTGCGCATCGCCAAAGGTGTCCATAAAGACCACAACGGGCAATTTCTCGACCAGTAGCCGATATTGCGTTTCTGTATCACGAAGTGCAGTTTCGGTGGTCTTTTGCTTTGTAACGTCCGTGACAAAACCTTCATAATACATAATAGTTCCGCTGCGGTCCTTTACGGCTCTGGCATCTGTTGATGTCCAGATCAGGCTTCCATCTTTTTTCTGATTTTGTGCTTGAAACTTTTCAATCACCCCGTCTTGATTCAAGGTTTCAATGAAATCGTTATAAACTTCAGTAGATGTATAAATTCGCGCGCCTATATCATCTACTTCACTAACCATCTCGCCAGGAGACGCGTATCCATAAATTGAAGCCATGGTCGCATTAACTTTCACAAAACGTCCACCTGGCAATGATTGAAAGGCTCCCGCACTTGCAGATTCAAGAATATCTGAAAATTTTTCTGTGCGTTTGCTTCCATTGCTCTTTATAAATACGAATAGGATCCACGCTGTGGTGAAGATGAAAACCAAATCCTTTGATATTTGGGCAATGGAGAGATTCCGCGGATCTTTAATTAGAAAAGCTACGATTCGATCAGAAAAAAGAATCCATAAAACCCCTATCACTAAATAGGCGATGATGAATTTCAATGCAAGAATATTCCATCGAGTTTTCATGGAATCAAATATGACAACCTCTATCGTTTATTATAGGCTTATTTCGATAAAGATTCATGTCGATTAAATTGTAAATGAAATAATTTTATGGGTTTTTATGCCTGACAAAAAAACGAGCCCGCACATGCGGACTTGTTTTCAGAGGCGTCGACGGGATTTGAACCCGTGATGAGGGTTTTGCAGACCCTTGCCTTACCACTTGGCCACGACGCCATATATATAATGAGGATTGCTGACTGAATTATTTTCCAATCTGCAATCCTCCATATTTGAGCGGGCGATGGGATTCGAACCCACGACCTTCTCCTTGGCAAGGAGACGTACTACCACTGTACTACGCCCGCAGATTACGACCTACTTATCTGGCCGAGAGTGCCGAGACCCAGGATCGAACTGGGGACACCGCGATTTTCAGTCGCGTGCTCTACCAACTGAGCTATCTCGGCCAATATTCTGTTGTTAAGCGTCCGTGATTTTACACGCAGTTATATGTATTTGTCAAGAAAAGTGTCGAGCAATATATATTTTAGACTATCAAAGTAATCTGCTGCTTGACTTTTTCTCTTCGGTTCGATATAATTTCAGGTCGCTGTCCAAAAGGGCAGTTAAAATCGTTTTATCACTCAGCCAAATAAAAGTCAGGAGAGAAGAATGGCATCTTCTTTGCCCCAAAAAAGTTACGCACGAATTCCGGTTAAGCTTGATTTACCTAATTTAATAGAAGTGCAGCTTGATTCATTTGAAAGACTCAAGAAGGAAGGGTTGGGTGATCTCTTCCATGAGATATCACCAATTGAGTCGTATAACAAAGGTATGAAGTTGTTTTTCCCAAGCCGCGGTCCAGAGTCTCAACAATGGGGGCTTAAGTATTGGTTTGGAGAACCCAAACACAGCATTGAAGAATGTGTTGAGCGGGATCTAACTTACGCCAGCCCGTTATATGTCTCTGTTTTGTTGGCTGGCCCGGATGTTCCAGAACCGATCAAACAGGATATTTTTCTGGGTGATTTCCCTGAGATGACTGACAAGGGCACCTTCATTGTAAATGGTACCGAACGTGTAGTTGTTTCTCAATTGATCCGTTCACCTGGCGTTTATTTTGAAGCACCCGCAGACCGCGCTACTGGCCGCCCGCTTGCAATGGCAAAGTTGATTCCAGATCGCGGCGCGTGGATGGAATTCGAAACCCGCAAATCCGATTACATCATCTTGAAGTTCAACCGCAAACGCACCGTTCCAATTACGGTATTTTTACGCGCACTGGCTGCGGTAAGCGACGGCATCAAGGATTCTCCCATCAAACACGGTACAGATGAAGAAATACTCTCCATCTTAAAGGAAGTGGACAACAACCCTGATCGCATGTTCATTGCATCCACGATCAAGCAGGAACCCGATTGGGACCTAAGCAATCACACAATTGCCGAAGCTGCATTGATTGAATTCTTTAAGAAGATGCGCCCGGGTGACCCTGCAACACTTGAAAATGCCCGCCAGTTCCTTGAAGAGCAGTTGTTCGATCAGCGACACTACGACCTGGAACGTGTGGGTCGTTATAAATTGAATCAGAAATTGGATTTGAACATTCCAATTCCTCATCGTACTGTTTCAAAGAGTGATGTGATTCGATTGATCCGCCGCATGATTCAGATTAATAATAGCGCTGAACGACCTGATGATATCGATCACCTCGGCAACCGTCGCGTCAAGACGGTGGGTGAGTTGATCCAGAACAAGTTGCGGATCGGCCTGCGACGCATGGAGCGTGTCATTAAAGAACGCATGTCCATTCGAGACCAGGAGCAGCTTTCACCTGTTACATTAGTAAATATCCGACCTGTCGTTGCGGCTCTTCGCGAGTTTTTTGGTTCATCACAACTTTCGCAGTTCATGGATCAAACCAACCCATTAGCTGAACTCCGTCATAAACGCACACTATCAGCTTTGGGCCCAGGCGGCCTGCGACGTGAACGCGCTGGCTTTGATGTGCGCGATGTTCATCATTCACATTATGGACGTATTTGCCCGATTGAAACCCCCGAAGGTCCAAACATTGGCCTCATTGGTCGTTTGGCTTCCTTTGCCCGTGTCAATGAATATGGTTTTATCGAAACACCTTATCGCAGAGTATACAAATCCCTTCCATCAGATGATGAACGTCTGGAAGGCCGCACTTTGCGTGAGGATGTTTATGACCCCAAGTCTGAAGAATTGCTCTTCAAGTCCGGCACAGCCATAGACTCAAAAATACTAAAAAAGGTATCAAAATTTAACTCAGAGATAAGCGTGATTCCCTTTGTTTCGGATGAGGTCGTATACCTTTCTGCTGACGCAGAAGACAAGTACACAATCGCTCAGGCCAATGCCGTGCTAACGGAGAGCAAGGAATTTTCACGTGAGCGCATTTCCTGCCGCTACCATTCAGGTTTCATGTTCTCAAATGCCGAATCCATCGACTATATGGATGTAGCGCCTCATCAGGTCGTGGGTATTAGCGCAGCCCTCATTCCATTCCTCGAACATGATGACGCTAACCGTGCGCTCATGGGTTCGAACATGATGGCCCAGGCCGTGCCTTTGGTGCGCCCTGAGATTCCTCTTGTTTCCACGGGCATGGAAGGTCACGCCGCGCTTGACTCGGGCCAGGTTGTGGTCGCCGAAGCAGATGGTGAAGTCGTATCGGTAACCGGATCAAGCATAACGGTCAAAGAGAAGCGAAGCGGAAACCGCGTTTATCAATTGCGCAAATATCAAAGATCCAATCAAAGCACTTGTATCGATCAGCGTCCTTCTGTCGTAAAGGGACAGTTAATCAAAACTGGCGACATCATTGCGGACTCTTCATCTACAGATAGCGGTCAGCTTGCCCTTGGGCAGAACGTGGTTGTTGCCTTCCTTTCATGGGAGGGTGGTAACTTTGAAGACGCCATCCTGCTTTCTGAACGTTTGGTTCAGGAAGATCGTTTCACATCGGTCCACATTGAAAAACATGAAGTGGAAGCGCGCGATACCAAACTCGGGCCAGAAGAAATTACACGTGACATTCCCAATGTGGGTGATGATGCCATCAAAGATCTTGATGAAAACGGTATCATTCGCATTGGCGCGGAAGTTGGGCCAAACGATATTCTGGTTGGAAAGATCACGCCCAAAGGTGAGAAAGAACTTACACCAGAAGAGCGTTTGTTACGCGCCATCTTTGGCGAGAAATCCCGCGATGTTAAAGACACTTCACTGCGGATGCCTCATGGTGAACGCGGCAAGGTCGTTGATGTAAAAGTGTTTACACGTGAAGACAATTCCGATCTCTCCGCTGGCGTTGATATGATGGTTCGCGTTTCTGTGGCTCAACGCCGCAAGATTACTGCTGGCGACAAAATGGCAGGACGCCATGGAAACAAGGGTGTGGTTTCCAAGGTTGTTCCGGTTGAAGACATGCCATTCCTTGAAGATGGTACACCCGTTGATCTCATCTTGAATCCTCTCGGCGTACCTGGTCGTATGAATATCGGTCAGGTTCTTGAAGTACATCTTGGATGGGCTGCAAAACGTATGGGCTTCCGCGCTATTACCCCTGTGTTTGACGGTGCAAGCGAAGAACAGATCGAAGCTGAACTTGCACGCGCGTGGATCATGGATCAGGCCTGGAAAGAAGCTGCTGAGCGCGCCTGGGAGTGGATCAAGGAAGAAGAATATGATGCCAACTCCATCGAAGATGATGATGAGGTTCGTCGCTTATACCTTGAGCATTGGTTGGATAAACGCAAATATGACGTTTACAGCTTGAATGACCCAGAGTATGCGCATCATGCCACGGCCAAAGAATGGTTGCGCGAAAAGGGCTATTCCAACCCTGACGAGATCCTGCTCGAAAACCACGAAGCCGCGAATCACGATCCCAAACTGGATGAAATGACCGTCCGCGCTTGCCTGCGCTTGTGGATGGAATCCAATGGTATTACACGTCGCATCGCCGAAGACAAAGTTTTCGACACCGCTCAGGAATTAGCGAAGGAAAAAGGAATTCCATTGCCAACTCTTGGAAAGCAGACTTTGCGTGACGGCAAAACAGGTATTCCATATGATCAGCCTGTAACAGTTGGCGTGATGACCATTTTGAAGTTACATCACCTTGTTGAAGATAAAGTACATGCACGCTCAACGGGCCCATATAGTTTGGTTACACAACAACCGCTTGGTGGTAAGGCGCAGTTTGGCGGTCAGCGCTTCGGTGAAATGGAAGTTTGGGCGCTTGAAGCATATGGCGCTGCTCACACTCTCCAGGAAATGCTCACTGTCAAATCGGATGACGTTCAAGGCCGCGTAAATACATATGAAGCGATTGTAAAGGGTGAACCGATTGAAGAGCCAAGCATCCCTGCTTCATTTAGAGTGTTGGTCAAGGAGCTTCAATCCCTTGGTCTTGCAGTTGAGGCGATCAACGAAGGCGGTGACGTGGTCAAGTTTGGTAAGGATGAAGAGAAGATGCATCCGCCAAAACACGATACCGGCCTGCTGAGTCTGGGAGAGAATCAAACCCGAAAGAAGTAGGATTTTCTATTGACTTGGTAAATATGGCATGATAAAATAATTAGCCGTTGCCCGGAAAGCAAGAGTGGCTTTAACCCCACTCGACTCATTGGCAGCTACAAATGAGGCCATCAGGAATTGTTGTTGATGGTCTCATTTCTTGCGAATATAAAAATGGAATCTTGAAAGAATTTGTAATCGGAGGCGAATGTGCCGACAGTAAACCAAATGGTCCGCAAGGGCCGAAAAAATAAGAACGCAAAAAGCAAGTCACCAGCTTTGCAGTTCACATTGAACAGTTTCAAGCAACGCCGGTTCCGCCAGGATAAAGGTGCACCGCAGAAACGCGGTGTTTGTACCATTGTCCGTACCATGACGCCTAAGAAGCCAAATTCAGCGCTGCGTAAAATTGCGCGTGTGCGTTTGACCAATGGCATCGAAGTCACAGCTTATATCCCCGGTGAAGGTCATCAGCTGCAAGAGCACTCCGTTGTTTTGGTGCGCGGTGGCCGTGTGAAGGATCTACCAGGTGTTCGTTATCACATTGTGCGCGGTTCTCTCGACACGACCGGTGTGGCCAATCGTAAGCAGGGCCGCTCAAAGTATGGCGCGAAGCGTCCAAAGTAATTAATAGATGGAGAAGTAAGACATGCGTAGAGCAAAACCTGAGAAACGGGAACTCCTTCCCGATATCCGCTTTAATAGCATTAATGTACAAACCATGGTTCAACATGTGCTTAAGAGCGGGAAGAAGAGCACAGCCGTTCGCTTGATATATGATGCAATGGATTTGATCAAGGAACGGACAGAAAAGAATCCCCTGGATGTCTTTGATGGCGCGCTCAAGAATGTTGGCCCAGCCATGGAAGTCCGGCCGCGTCGTGTGGGTGGCGCAACTTATCAAGTGCCTATGGAGGTTTCTTCAGATCGCCGTACCACTCTGGCGATTCGTTGGATCCTTTCCGCCGCTCATGACCGTTCCGGTAAATCATTTTCAGACAAACTCGCTTCCGAGTTGATCGATGCCTCAAATGAGACCGGTTCAGCAATTCGCAAGCGTGATGAAACCCATAAAATGGCAGAAGCCAACCGTGCCTTCTCCCATTATCGTGTTTAGTTTTTTGATATTTATTTATTAAGGAAGCAGGTAGTAGTTAGAATGGCGCGCGTCTATCCGTTGGAAAAATACCGAAATATAGGCATCATTGCCCACATTGACGCCGGGAAAACGACAACCACTGAGCGTATCATGTTCTATACCGGCATGACACATCGCATCGGTTCTGTTGACGAGGGTACAACAGTGACCGACTGGATGGTGCAGGAGCGCGAACGTGGTATTACCATCGTTTCGGCGGCTGTATCAGCAGAATGGAAAGGCTATCAGATCAACATCATCGATACACCTGGCCATATCGATTTTACAGCGGAAGTTCAACGTTCTTTACGCGTGTTGGATGGTGGTGTCGTGGTTTTTGATGCGGTGCAGGGTGTTGAACCGCAATCTGAAACTGTGTGGCGTCAGGCTGACCGTTATGGTGTGCCGCGCATTTGTTTTGTTAATAAAATGGATCGTGTTGGCGCGTCTTTTGAGCGCACCATCGAAACCATTATTGACCGTTTGGGTGCTAACCCAATCCCGATGCAAATTCCCATCGGTTTTGAAGCAACTTTCAAGGGTGTGGTCGATCTTCTTACAATGAAGGCTGTAATTTGGGAAGATGATTTGGGTAAAGATCCGCACATCGTAGAAATCCCGGAAGATTTGAAAGAACAAGCGAAAGAAGCTCGCGCCAGGATGGTGGAAAAGATCGCCGAACTGGACGACGAACTGACAATGAAGTTCCTGGAAGCTCAGGAAATCAGCATCGAAGAACTTAAGCTTGCGCTTCGCAAGGGTGTACTTGCAAATAAGACCGCACCAGTTTTCTGTGGTTCTTCCTTAAAGAACAAGGGTGTACAGGTACTTCTCGATGCAGTAATTGATTATCTTCCTTCCCCCGCTGATAAACCAACTCTCACAGTATCTGAACCAGGTAACCCAGAAAATACCTTCGAAATTTCCGCGCAAGATGATGCTCCTTTGGGTGCATTAGTTTTCAAGATCGTAACCGATCCGTATGTGGGTCGTCTGGCTTATGTTCGTGTTTACTCTGGTGTTCTAAGTCAGGGTCAAACAGTTCAGAACACGACCAAAAAAGGAAAGAAAGAGCGTATTGGCCGTTTGATCCGAATGCATGCCGATCACCGCGAAGATGTGACTGAAATTCGCTCTGGCGATATCGGCGCTGTATTGGGTTTCAAGGAAAGTTTCACAGGCGATACGCTTTGTGATACAAAGGCTCTTGTTCTTGAAACTATTTCCTTCCCTGAGCCGGTCATTTCTATCGCAATCGAACCCAAAAGCTCAGCCGATCAGGAAAAGATGGGGGAAGCTCTCCGCAAGTTGGCAGAAGAAGATCCCACACTTCATGTAAACACAGATGAGGACTCCGGCCAGACCATTCTTAGAGGTATGGGCGAGTTACATCTTGATATTATCGTAGACCGTTTATTGCGCGAATTTAGAGTGCAGGCAAATGTTGGTGCACCACGTGTTGCATTTCGAGAGTCGATCACCAAAGCGGTTAAGGAAGTCAATTACAAGTACGCTAAACAATCTGGTGGTAAAGGTCAGTACGGACATGTCGTATTTTCACTGGAGCCGGGTGAACGTGGAAGCGGCATTCTCTTTGAAAATAAAATTGTGGGCGGTTCTATTCCAAAAGAATATATTAACCCAATTGAAAAAGGTGTTAAAGAAGCCGCTGAGGGTGGTGTGCTTGCAGGATACCCCGTTGTTGATATAAAAGTCACATTGTTTGATGGCTCTTTCCATGAAGTTGATTCGAGTGAAATGGCATTCAAAATGGCCGCTATTTTGGGCTTCAAGGAAGGCGTGCAAAAGGGACATCCCATTTTGCTTGAGCCGATGATGAAAGTTGAAGTTGTTGTTCCAGAGGAATACCTCGGCGATGTCATGGGGCAGATCAACAGCCGCCGTGGTTTGATCCAGGGCATGGAAGTTCGTCTTGGAAATGCACAGGCAGTTAAGGCAATGGTTCCGTTGGCAGAAATGTTCGGCTATGCAACCCAACTGCGTTCTGCTACACAGGGACGCGGCGTCTTTAATATGGAATTTGACCACTATGCGCCAGTATCGCAGTCAGTGGCGGAAGAAATTTTGAAAGCGTAACCAATCGTTTTTTTTCATAATTCAAGGAGTTTTTATAATGGCGAAGGAAAAATTTGATAGAAGCAAGCCGCATCTGAACGTGGGGACAATGGGTCACATCGACCATGGCAAAACCACCCTGACAGCGGCGATCACAAAAGTAGCCGGCCTCTCGGGACAGGCT